>JBDSNK010000302.1:0-8890 GCA_039915385.1 Dokdonella sp. | reverse complement strand
CGACGATGATCGCGTTGTTGCCGCCGAGTTCGAGCAGCGAGCGACCCATGCGCTCGGCAACCTTCTCGCCGACGGCGCGGCCGACCTTGGTCGAACCGGTGAAACTGATCAGCGGAATGCGGCGATCGTCGACGAAGGTCGATGCGAGATCGGTGCCCGCATCGTTGAACAGGAAAAAGATGTCCGGGAAACCGGCGGCCTTGAGCGCCTCGTTGCAGATCTTCATCGACGCAATCGCTGACAGCGGCGTCTTAGGCGACGGCTTCCAGATCGTGATGTCGCCGCAGATCGCCGCGAGGAACGCATTCCACGCCCACACAGCGACCGGGAAATTGAACGCACTGATCACGCCGACGAGGCCGATCGGGTGCCACTGTTCGTACATGCGATGGCCCGGACGTTCCGAGTGCATGGTGTAGCCGTAGAGCATGCGCGACTGACCCACCGCGAAGTCGGCGATGTCGATCATCTCCTGCACTTCGCCGTCGCCTTCGGGCTTGATCTTGCCCATCTCCAGAGCAACCAGCGAACCCAACGCGTCCTTGTGCTTGCGCAATGCATCGCCGCACAGGCGAATGGCCTCGCCACGACGCGGCGCAGGCGTCGTGCGCCAGACTGCGAACGACGCCTGCGCGTGGCGCACGATGGTCTCGTAGTCGCTCGCGCTGGAGGCGTGCACGTCGGCGATGACTTCGTTCGTGCTCGGGTTGACGGCCTGCACGAGGCCGGCGTCGGTGGTCTTCGACCACTCGCCATTGCCAAGGTAGGTGCCGGAATTGGTCTGGCCGAGGCCGAGGGCCTTCAGGATCTGGGCGGACATGAAAACTCCAAAGTTCAATGAGTTGCCGCCGGAAGTGGATTCCCGGCCTGGCTAAACCGTCGATTATAGCAGGGCAGGGCGACGGGCCCCGGTGCAACGCGCTCAGCCGAACCGGAACGCCGAAACTGCCTTGCCGAAGATGCGGTCGTTGTAGGTGCGCCTACCGCGATCCGCACCTGCGGCGCCCGCGACGACCATCAGCGGTAACAAGTGTTCGGCGCGTGGGTGGCAGGCGAGCGCCGCTGGCATTTGTTTCCACGCGACCAGATGCGCATCGCGCGCAGCCGGATCGGCGTTTTCGACCGCCCGTGTCAACGCGGCATCGAACTGCTCCGCCGCCTGCGCGGTCTGCGCGTCGGCGGCGAAGAACTCGCGCAGGTTGTGGTAGCTCATGCCACTACCGACGATAAGCACACCTTCGTCGCGCAATGGCGCCACTGCGCGACCTATCGCAAGGTGTGCCGCGGGATCGAGCCCTGCCTTGAGCGAAAGCTGCACGACCGGAATGTCTGCAGCCGGATACATCAGCAGGAACGGCACGAACACGCCGTGGTCGTAGCCGCGCACCGCGTCCTCGCCCGTGGCGATATCAGCCGCACCGAGCAAAGCGCGCACACGTGCTGCGAGCGCGGGCGAGCCCGGGGCCGGATAGGCGAGGCGATAGGTGTGCTCGGGAAAGCCGTAGTAGTCGAACAGCATGCCTGGCGCGGCGCCGCTGTTCACGACCGGGTCTGCGGCCTCCCAGTGAGCGGAAATCACGAGGACGGCTTTGGGACGCTCACCCACGGCCGTATCAATGCCGCGCAGGTATGCGGCCATGCCGTCCCACAACTGCGGCGCGTTCGCCGGCGGATCCATGAAGAAGCAGGGGCCACCGCCGTGCGGGATATACAAGGCGGGCAGGCGGGTGTTCGCGGAGTTCATGGCTACTTGTCCCGATTCAAGCGAGGCAGATCACATGGTGGCGTGCGATGCTTCTCGCAAGCAATTTCCCCGCATGACCGTCGCGACAATGGGCTGCGCGCTGTCGAGACGCTACAATTGGCGGTCACACGGCCCCGTAGCTCAGCTGGATAGAGCGCGCCCCTCCTAAGGGCGAGGTCGCCCGTTCGAATCGGGCCGGGGTCGCCAATCGTTGCGCGATGGTTGTTTGCCAGCCCCGCAGCGGCTCCCCGACGGAACTGGCGCATGCTCCACGGAAAGAAAATCGCGGTCGTGATGCCTGCGTATCACGCGGAGAAGACGCTCGAAGCCTGCCATGCGGCGATCCCGCACGACATCGTCGACGTGGTGTTGCTCGTCGACGATGCCAGCAACGATGCGACGGTGGCGGTTGCGCAGCGGCTCGGCATCAAGACACACCGGCATCCGGCGAACCGTGGTTATGGCGGCAACCAGAAAAGCTGCTACGCGCTTGCGCTGGCCGAAGGCGCTGATATCGTCGTAATGCTGCATCCGGACTACCAATACGAGCCGAAACTGATCACCGCGATGGCGGCGATGGTGGCGTCGGATGTCTACGACGTGGTGATCGGGTCGCGCATCCTCGGCAACACCGCGATCGCGGGTGGCATGCCACGCTACAAGTATTTCTTCAACCGTGCGCTGACCGCGGTGCAAAATCTGATTGCCGGTTCCAAGCTGTCCGAGTTCCACAGCGGCTATCGCGCGTTTTCGCGACGCGTGCTCGAGACCTTGCCGCTCAACGCGAACTCGGATGACTTCGTGTTCGACAACCAGATGCTGATGCAGGCGCTTGCGTTCGATTTTCGTCTCGGCGAGATTTCCTGTCCGACGAAGTATTTCGCCGACGCCAGCGAGATCAATTTCCGCCGCTCGGTGATCTACGGTCTTGGCGTGTTGTGGACGACCGTCGTCTACCGGGCCTGGCGCTGGAGGCTGTCGCGCTCTCCTCTGTTTTCCGGTGATGCGGCGCTGCGTTTGCAGCCGATGGTTGCCGAGGCATCGTCGCCTTGTTGATTGCACGCGACGCGTTGCGCGAACGCGGTGCCTGGGCGTGGTGGCTGCTCATGCTCGTCGCGCTGGTGGTTGGCGTATTTCTGCGTTACTGGCAGTTGCGTACGCAGATGCTGATCGACGACGAGTGGCATTCCGTGCGCATGCTCATGCGCGCCGACGCGCAAGGCATCGCGTCCCATTTCGGTCTTGCCGACTACTGCATACCGTTGACGCTGTACTACCGGTGGCTATATGAGCACACCGCGCTCGACGAATGGTCGATGCATGTGCCGCTGTTGCTTGCCGGCATCGCGCTGCTCTTCACTGCGCCTGCTTTGCTGCGCGATCGCGTGTCGATGCCGACGCGCGCGATCTGGACGGGCCTGCTCGCGATTTCACCAGCACTCGTTTACTACAGCCGAACCGCGCGACCGTATGCGTTGCTCGCGCTGCTCGGCGTGGTTGCGCTCGTCGCGTTTCAGAACTGGCATGAGCGGCGGGAAGATCGGCATCGCTGGGCCGTCTTCTATGTTGTCGCGACGTTTCTCGCCGGCTGGATGCACCTTCTATCGCTGGTGTTCACGCTGTGGCCATTCGCGTACTACGGAGTTGGCGCGCTGCTTGCCTGCCGACGTACACGGACCCGTGCGCAAGCCCAACGCTCGCTTGTCGAGATGCTGGTGCTCGCAACGCTCACGTTGAGCGCACTGGTGTCGGTGCTTGCGGCGCCGCTGCACAACGACTGGGCGGCGATGTCCGGCAAGGCGGGTGCGGACAGCGTGGCGGCTGTGAGCCTCTACCGCACAGTATTGATGCAGTTCGGCATTTCGAATGCAGGTCTGTGCCTGGTGTGCGTTGCCTTGTTCGTGCTTGGCGTTCGACGGCTATGGCAGCACGATCGCGCGTTTGTCGAACTGACGCTTGGTGCGAGCCTGGTCGGCACGGCCGTCATCTGTGCGGCCAGGCCAGCGTGGGTCCAGCACGCTCAAGTGCTGGTCCGCTATGGCGCGCCGGTGCTGCCGTTCCTGTTGCTGTTCGTCGCCGCGGGTGCGGCCGTCGTGCTCGAGCGCGTGCGTTTTCAGGTCCTTGCAGCTGTCCTTGCAGCTTGCGCGCTAGTCGGTTTGTTCATGGGCGGACCGATGCCCGGCTATCTGTACACGCCGAACCAGTTCATGGCGCATGAAGTGTTCCAGTTTGACTACGACGCGCGCAACAATCCGTATTCGACCTTGCTCAAGCTCGGTCCGGTTTCGCCGTTCTATCGCGAACTGGCGCAGCGGCCGCCGGGGAGCGTGACCCTGATCGAAACGCCGCAGCGCGCGCAGTCCAACTACATGTCCGATCCGTGGTTGCAGCGGATTCATCTACAGAATGTGAAATACGCGCTGGCATCACCGGTGTGTGGCATCGGCGAGTGGGATGAGTTTCCCTATGACGCGAGCAACGCAGACTTTCATCGGGTAGGGAAGCTCGCCGATATCCTCGATGGCGCGACGTACGGGGCCGACTATCTGGTGATGCGCCTGCAGCCGTGGACGCTGCCAGCCGCCCCCGATTTTCCATGGCCGGTCGCATGGCCCGACATGCCTGCATGCGTGGACAAGGTGACAGCTCGCTTGGGCGAACCGACCTACCATGACGATCAGATCGTGGTGTTTGCGCTCTCGGAAAAGCCCAAGCGCACGACAAACTAGTTCCAGGACTGCGAGCAGGTTCGCGGGGTGACTCGCTGCGCAGGATCCGAGTACTACGAATGCCGGTTCGATCCGCGTGGCGATATTGTCCAATGCAGTGGCTTCGTCATGGAGCGTGGAGCGCGCACGCGCTGCCAATACCACCACACGGTCAATCTGCGGATGAAGGCTTCGTGGCTGGCTCAAACGGCACTGGCGCGCTTGCCGGCAAGTGTCGCTGCCATGTGGAAAGTTTCGCTTCGATGCTCGGCGACGTTGCCAGCTGCGGTTCGGAGTGCTTCTCCTCCTTGTCCGCGTTCTCCCATTCGAAGACAGACTTCTTCGCCAGATCGAATGCGTCGCGCAGCGAGGTCGTCTTGTTCAAGGCCTCGACCAGAAAGGCCTTGCCGAAATAGGTGATGTCCGAATCGGCGCCACAACCGAACGAGGTTCGATCCGCGCGTGCCGAGGTCATCACCATGGTCGAGTTGTCACGCAACGCGTCGATGAAACCGCCCGAGTAGCACGCGTTGACGACGATCACCTTCCAGCGCATCGACGGCGTGGTCTTCAGCGCATCAACCAGATCATCAGGTTCGATCTGATTCAATGGCAGCGGGTCGAGATCGACCAGCAATTGATGGTTCTCGGATCCGTGCGAACTCAGATAAAGCAGCAGGATGTCCTCGGCGGGATCCATCTTCTTTGCGATCGCATCGAGTGTGCGATGCAGGTTGGTCCAGCTCGCGAGCGGCCGTGTGGTGACGGTCGCCGCGTTGTTCTCCAGTACGAGCACATGGCCGATTGCATCAAAGCGCTGGCCGAACAACTGTTCCGCATATTCGGCTTCGTTGCGGAACACATCTTCTCCCGCGTCACCGGCGAACGCGACCACATACAAATCGACCTTTCCCGGCGTCTGCGGAGCGATTTTCGCGAGTGCTGCATCGAGCAGGGCAGGCTGGTCGTACATGACCGCTTCGGCGTCGAAGCCGGGCGTTGATGCGGTGTCGTCATCCGCGTCGGTTTGCGATTTGGCGTCGTCCTGCGTTTCCTTGTCGGCGCTGTTTGCCAACGGAGCAATTTCATCGGATGTGCTGGCAGAATTGAGCAGGGGTGATTCAGGCAACCACCACCAGGCAGCCGCGGAAACGGCGTAGGCCAGCACGGCTGCGCCGAGCACGCGCAGCAACGGACGCGGACTGAGCCAATGTGCGAATGCGAGCAGCACAAGGAACCACCAAGCACGCGCAACGAAGGCAAGCAGGATCGCGAGCAAGGCATGATCGTGCGCGAGCAACGCACCCGCGGCATGCGCGAGTGGCCAGTGCAGGATGACGGCGATGACGATGGTTGCGCCAAGCAGGATCGAAGCCGTACCCCAGACGATGTCGCGCCGCCGCGCCATGATGGCAAGAAGCCACGCTGCCGCCAGAGTCAGCAACGAATCGGCGAGGACGGTGAGAACCCCGGCAGGATCGAGTTGCCACGGCTGGCGGGTGTCGATCAACGCAATTCCGAGCGTGACCGCGAGATAGAGCGCGATCATCGCCATGAACACGCCGGCGCTGGCGGTGATGGCAGTGCCGCGTGGGCGGCGCAGGAACACGGCGCGCAAGCCGTCGAGCAGGGTCGAAGCGATCAGGTTCACAAAAGTTCGTCAGGTGAGAGGCGGCAACGGCAGGGCGCTTGATGCAGTAGCGCGATTATCGGCTGCTTGGCGCGCCGCCGGAAGGTGGCGTGTAGCGCGGAGCTTACCGAAACCAGAACGGAACCAGGGCGGGTACTTCGTTGCGATAGCTCTGATATGCGTCGCCGAAGGTTTCGATCATCCAGCGCTCCTCGAGACGAAACTTCCGCCACAGCGCAAGAAACACAATCACGACAGCGAGCACGCCTCGCCATTCGTCGCGCGAAACGGCCGAGCCGACGAAGCCGAGCAGGAGTCCGGTATAGATCGGGTGGCGCGCGAGAGCGTAGGGTCCGCTGCGGATCAGTTCGTGGTTTTCCTTCAAGGTGACCGTGCCGCTCCAGTTGCGACCCAGATGCAGGCGCGCCCAAATCGAGAAGCCGAGCCCGAGTGCAACAATCGCCACGCCAGTGAAATAGGTCGTCAGCGTCGCCGACCACAGACGCCCGCAGAGAAAGCCGCCGGGCAAGGTCGGCAACCAAAGCAACGAGGCCGCCACGACCAGCGGCAGCAAATGCCCGGCACGTGATGCGGGCGATTCCTGTCGGCGATCGCTTTTAACCCCACGCGCCGCGATCAGCCAGACTACGCACCAGGCCAGCCACAGCGCGGGAATGAGGTTTTCATAGACGAAGTTCATCGGTGGGTCGCGGCCTTGCTCATGCCAACGGGATGGCGTCGAACGTCGCGACGCATGGGTGCGAGCTCACGGCATCGCACTGCGCCGGCGCGCGCGCGAGCAAGGTCGTCTGCATGCCGGCCGTGCGGGCGGCGTCGAGCTCCTCGACGATATCGGACAGGAACAGGATCTCGGAAGCGGCTGAGCCGATCGCGACGGCGATACGCCGATACGACTCGGCATCCCGCTTGGCGCCGACTTCGGTGTCGAAATAGCCGGAGAAGCAGCTGGTCAGATCGCCCGCTTCGGTGTGCTCGAACAGCAGCTTCTGTGCCGGCACCGAACCGGAGGAATACACGTAGAGCTTCTTGCCGATGGCATGCCATTCGCGCAATTGATTTGCGGCATCGGGGTAAACATGGGCGCGGTACTCGCCGCTCGTGTAGCCGTCCTTCCAGATCATCCCTTGCAATGCCTTCAGTGCGGTCGACTTGCGATCCGCATCGATCCACGACAGCAGCAAGTCGATGATTTCCTGCTGCGTTGCCGATACCAGTCCGGCTTCCTTCGCAGCCTCATGCAGCCAGTGCTGCACGTCGGGATTGTCGGTGTGGGTTACGACAAAGGCCGGCAGTCGCTCGCGCGCATACGGAAACAGCACGTCCTTGACGAAGCTGATCGAGCTTGTAGTGCCTTCGATGTCGGTGAGGATGGTGGTGATCACGATGATCTTCTGTGCACTCGGAGGTGAAGCATTGTACGAGCCGCGGATGGCGCGATGCTGACGCTCTTCGCTTCGAGAATTGAGCTGGTCGGGGATGGTGTGGGATTGCGCCGATGCTCCTGTACAGTGGGCCAGAGCATCGCGGCTGAAGCCGCTCCTACGACTCCTGTCGATTCGGAGGCGTCTGCAGCGGGTCGACATTTGCAGCGTACGCGCTATCAATCGCACGCTTGGCAGCGAGAGGAGCGGCGATCCGGGAAAAGATCATCGAGCTCTCGCCGCGCCCCGTCAGCACGACGTCGCCATAGCCGAACAGGCGACCCCATCCGGTCTGGTGCAAGTCGATCGTTTCAATCGACGCGAGGTGCAGTTCTTGGGTCTGGCGGCTGACGATGCCGGTCTTGCGCACGACGCGCCGGTTGGTCACGCCTTGCTCGATCGAGCGCAGGCGGATCCACTCGTAGAGTGCGGCGAGCAACGCAATGCCGAGCGTCGGGATCGCTAACAGGAGGAACACGATCAGGCGCCACTTCGCGGTCCAATGCAGGTCGAAGCGCGCGACGATGCTCTCGCCCGCGGCCAGTGATTCGTCCAGATAGGCCATCTCAAGTCACCCCTGCCGAGGAATGCGGTTGCATGCGCGGGAAGCGTTCGGCGATGTCTTCGCCGGTGAACTCGGCGACCCAGCCTTCCTTGTTGGTGAACAGGCGGATCGCGATGAAGTAGGGTGACTCGCTCATGTCGAACCAGTGGCGCGTGCGATCCGGTACGCCGATCAGGTCGCCGCTTTCGCACAGCACCTCGTAGACCTTTCCCTCGATGTGCAGGGTGAACTGGCCGGCGCCAGCGACGAAGAAGCGCACTTCATCTTCGCTGTGCCTGTGCTCGTTGAGGAATTTCTTGCGGAACGCGGCGCGATCCGGATTGTCGGGCCTGAGGCTGATCACATCGACAGCCTGGTAGCCTTTCTCGCTCATCAAGCGGTCGATATCCGCACGGTAGGCGGTGATGACATCGTCCGTGCTCGCACCGGGCACCACCGGCTGGTTCGCTTCCCATTGTTCGAAGCGCACGCCCACGGTGCCAAGCTCGCGTGCGATCGCCGCGTGATCCGCATGCGTCGCCAACGGTACATCTGGCTTTGCTTCGTCGTAGATGCGCAATCGGCTCATGCAGGGGTTCCTCGCAGGCGCAACAGGTCAAGTTCACAGCCGAGCAGGAATTCGAACGCCTCGAGATGGCGGCGTGCTTCCGGCATGTCACGTCCCCATGTGTAGATGCCGTGGCCATCGATCAAGTAGCCGTGCAACGCTTTGCCCGCATCGATCCAGGCATCGACGGAATCCACGAGCACGGCCATGTCCTGCGTATTGGGAAACACTGGCACGTCAAGCACGCTTTCGTG
>JBDSNK010000257.1:0-4729 GCA_039915385.1 Dokdonella sp. | reverse complement strand
CCACCTGAGTTGGCCATTGATCGCGCGTCGCGCAGGTAGCGGGCCTTTCGAGGTCGTCGTGTTCGACAACCATCCTGACAACATGCGCTTCCCGTTCGGCGTGCATTGTGGCTCGTGGGTGCGTTGCGTCGCCGCGCTACCGTTCGTGACGCATGTGCACGTGGTCGGCATCAGTTCAACCGACGTGAGCGCCAGCCATGCGTGGGAGAACTATCTTGCGCCACTGGTGCGCGGCAGGTTGACGTACTGGACGCTCGGCGTCGACACGCGCTGGGCTTCGCGCATCGGGCTCGGTCGCGCATTCAGGTCATTCGCTTCGGCAAGCGCCCTGCTCGACCGCTTCATCGAGGAACGCCGCGCATCGACGTCTCCAATATATTTTTCGATCGACAAGGATGTACTGAGCCCCGAGGTCGCGCGCACGAACTGGGACCAGGGCCAGCTCAGCGATATCGATCTCATTAGGAGCATCGATGCACTCGCAGGCAGGATCATCGGCAGCGACATCACCGGCGATATTTCCGCCTATCGTTACAAGGCGCGGTGGAAGCGCAGGCTAAGCGCGTTCGACGAACAGCCCGAGATCGATGCTGCGCAACTTGCGACGTGGCAGGCGCAGCAACATGCGTTGAACCTGGCGCTGCTCGATCGCCTGTCGGCCGCGAGCCGTGACGCCGCGTGAGCGAAACGACTGTCCCCGAGTTTTTTCAGCGATTTCCGATGCAAGCCGTGAGCTTCGCCGATCTCGATGCCACGCTCGCCAACGAAGCGAAGCCGCTCAGTATCCTGTTCCTATGGGGTCGCGACTGTCCCAACTGCGATATCGCCAAGCAGGCGATTCTCAGCTCCGCAGCGCGCTTCCATTGGCCCGAGGTGCGCTGGTTGCACGGCAGTGTGTATGCGGAACCCGAACTCGGCACGCATTTCGGTCCGCATGGAATTCCCGCATTCATGGTTTTCCACGGAACGCGCAAGCTGGGCAGGATTACGCCGTGGCCAGGACCGGACGCGTTCGTCGCCACGATCGAGCAGCAGATTGCAAAGCTTGGCGTTGAAGGGGGCAATGGCAGTTCAGCCCGTACCGTTCCAGGCCAGCGCCGCAACCTCCAATAGACGTGTCCTCAGGCGCGGCGCCGCGAAATCGATGAAAGCGCGCAGCTTGAGCGGCAATCTTCCTTGACGTGCGTAGATCAGACTGACGGGCCTGGGCGTCAGCTCGAATGCCTGCAACACGACATCCAATACGCCGGCCGTGCGCGCATCCGCGACCTGATACGAAAACGCGCGCGTGATGCCGGCACCCGCGATCGCCGCAGCAATTGTGGCATCGGCGGTGTTCACGGTCAGGCGCGAGCGAATCGGGAATGAGCGCTCAGCGTCGCCCACCTGGAATTTCCATTCATCGGCGGCCATCAAGCCGTCGAACGTGATGCAGTCGTGCCCTGCGAGGTCGGCGGGATGTTGCGGCGTGCCTCGGTCGGCGAGATAGGCCGGACTTGCACAGGCGACCTGGCGGATAGCGCCGACGCGCGTGGCGACCTGGCTGCTGTCCGGCAGCTCGCCAACGCGGATGGCGAGGTCGATATGATCATCGAGCAGGTTGAGGACACGGTCGCCGAACACGAGACGCACGTCGACATACGGGTAGGCTTTCAGGAACTCGGTTGTTACCGGCAACACATGCAGGCGACCAAACAGGATCGGCGCCGCGACGATGAGTTCGCCCTGCGGCGCGCTGTACTCACCGGCAGCAGCGCGCTCCGCTTCGCTGACATCTTCGAGAATGCGTCGGCACGCGGCGAGATAGTCCTGGCCGGAGTCGGTCAGCGTCAGTTGTCGCGTCGAACGATGCAGCAAGCGCGTGCCCAGTTGCGCTTCCAGCTCCGAGACCTTGCGACTGATGGTTGCCAGAGGCATGCCCAAGCGCCGGCCTGCAGCGGACAAACTACCGGTCTCGGTGGCGGCGACAAAGGCTGCCATCGCTTCGAGGCGATCCATGTTTATTCCGAAAAATGGAAGGATGACTTCAAAATATCATGGCTAGTCTCGAAATACAGCAGAGCCTAGCATGCGGCAACTCGAGGCCATTCCGGTCCGATTGCAAGGAGACTTCCCATGTCACGCATTCCTACCCCCGCCACGATTGACGCCGCGCCCGCCCTTTCCCAGCCCATGCTCGCAGCCGTCAAGCAGCAGCTCGGCCTGGTGCCGAACTTGTTCCGCCTCGTGTCCAACAGTCCAGCTGCGCTTGAAGGTTATCTGTCGCTGTCGGGCGCGCTGGCCAAGGGCGACTTGCCCGCCGCGACGCGCGAGCGCATCGCGCTCGCCATCGCCGAGGTCAATGGCTGCGGCTATTGTCTATCTGCGCACACTTACCTGGGCAAGCATGTTGCCAAGCTCGACGATGCGGAGATGAATGCCAATCGCAATGGGGGTTCGAACGATCCCAAAGCCGATGCAGCGGTGCGATTTGCAGCCAAGGTCGCACGCGAACGTGGCCATGTCAGCGCTGACGATGTCCGCGCGGTCAAGCTCGCCGGCTATGACGATGCGCAAGTCATCGAGATGGTCCTGCATGTTGCGCTCAACACGTGGACCAACTACATCAACGAAGTCGCGCAGACTGAAATCGACTTTCCGGTCGTGAATGCGCGCAAGGCGGCCTGATCTTCCGCGTTCGTCCACGGACGCGGCGCGAGATCACCTGCGCGGATGCGATGACCGTCTCTGCGATGGTCATCGCACCGATTCGAGCACCGCGCAGATCACGTCGAACTGCGCGTCGCGTAGCCACGGACTGTTTGAAATGGTCAGCGTGGTTGCCGCGAACGCGCGTGCGATGGGAACAACCTGCACACCCACGATCGCTTGCAGGTAGGCGTAGTCCGGCAACGCATGGATGAAGAGCCGGCTGACCCCGAGACCAGCGCTCCATAGTTGATGCAAGGCTGCATCGCGCGCTACTTCAGTGGGCATTTGCAGCAACAGGAACGGCCACGTACCACTGGCACCCGCGGGATCATCGATCACATCAAGAGCGGCGATGCGCCAGACTCGGGCCTTGCGCTGCGCGGCTCTCGAGGCGCATTCATCGATAAATGCGGGCAAGCGCGCGAACGCGCGCGCACCGACTGTTTGTCGCCAGTGACCCAGCGTGTGCAATGGGATGTCGGCCGAAAAATCGTCGCCGACGGCAGCCACCGGATCACCACGGCGCAGGTCGCGACGCAGCGGCGCACCGTAGGCGAGAGGCAGCAGGGATGGCCGGTAGAGCGCGTGATAGCCGAGCAATTGCAGCGAGCGTTTGAGTTCCCAGCCGATGCGGCGCGGCGCGACTTGACGGCTCACGCGTGCGAGCGCATCGCGCACGGAAGCATCGCGCGCGACGAGCACGCCGCCCTCGAACGTGGTCAGGCCCTTGCCCACCGCGAGGCTGAAGAATCCGACGTCACCGTCGAGTCCGACCGAGCGTCCGTTGCGTTGCGCACCGAGCGCCTGCGCCGCGTCCTCGATCACGAACGCACCGACGTTGCGTGCGATCGCGATCGCGCTGTCGACATCGGCAATGCGCCCGGCCAGATGAGTCGGCACGATCGCAAGCACATCGCGATCGCAGATGCGCGCAAGCAGGGTCGCGTCGAAATCGATCGAAGCCGGCGCGAGATCGCACAAGCGCAGTTCCAGCCCACAATGTGCGACAGCCCATGCGACCAGCGGACATGTGTAAGCCGGCACGACCACGACGCGGCGGCCGCTGAGGCGATGCAGTGCGGTCAATGCAACGACGAGAGCCGCCGTGCCTGAACATTCCAGTTGAACCGATGATGCGCCGAGAAATTCCGCTGCGCAGTGCGCGAAATCCTTGCTTTGCCAGGGCAGCAAATCGCGCCAGCGCGGCGGCAGGCCGGCTGTTGGCGGAACCTCGTGCCTAGGTTGTCGGTTTATCGCCATCGGTTTCGCTGATCGCAAGGCAGACGATGCCAGCGATGATAAACGCGCTGCCGATCCATTGCGGGGCACCGATGCGTTCGTTAAACAAGACGACCGACAAGGCGATCACGCTGATCACTTCGAGATGCGAAGCGGCGAACGCGGGACCGATCGGCGCGTGTTCGAGCAGGGTCATCCAGGTCACGAACGCACCGATGTAGCAGGCAATCGCCGCATAGACCCATGGCGACGATGCGATTCGGAGCAGCCATGCGGTGCCCAGTTCCGGCGGCATCGCGTGATTCGCGGTCAGCTTGAAGCAGACCTGCGCGCAGGTGTCGAAGCAGACCAGGACCAGGAAACCGATCAGATAGAAGCGTTTCATCGGATCACCCGAGCCCGACCACGGTCACGCCCGCGGCGATCAGCAGGATGCCGAGCGTGCGCAACGGTGTGAGTTTCTCTGCAAACAGCAGGCGGCCAGCGATCATCACCGCGACGATGTTGATCGAGCCAAGAAGTACCCCTTCGGACAATGGCACCAGCGAGAGGAATGCGAGCCAGACGAGGAATTCGCCGACATAGCAGCCGATGCCGCACCAGATCCACGGGCGCGCTGCCATCGCCTTCCAGCGCGCAAGGCCTTCGCGGAGGCCTGGTTGGGCGGCAGCTGCCTTGAAGGAAAGCTGCCCGAAAGTGTCGAGCAGTATGTTGGCGAGCCATAGCGTAACGACGGTCGCAGACATCCGGCCTGTCTCTGGAGTTGCGCGCGATCGCGGCGGCGCAGTATGCCCGCGTT
>JBDSNK010000306.1:0-16593 GCA_039915385.1 Dokdonella sp. | reverse complement strand
CGCTTGGCAAGGGTTTGCCCATGACGATGGAGCAACACCATGTTGACGACCGCCACACCGATGATCGCCGCAAAAATCGCAAAGCCGAGCAGACCCAGTACCAGCGGATTGGGCTGCGTGCCACCCGATTGCTTGTACCAGGGTAGCGCGATCGCTGCGGCTATCGCGATCAGTGCGACAGGACCGCCCAAAACCAGACCATCGAGGATGGCCGCGCCGAGTCGCGTTCCGCGATCGGCAAGCTCCTGCTCTTCGGCGTCGTTGATATCGCCGACGCGCGCGGAGGGTGCCGCATACGGATTCATCGAAGGTAACGGTGGCGGTCTCTGTTCCATGATCGGCATCCCCCTGTGTCAAGTGCAGGACTTTAACCGGCGCGATGCGATGAAAACAACGGTTGCCGATGTCGTCGGCCGGTCCACCAGATTGCTCTCGACGAACCTGCTACGAGCTTGCCCGATCAATCCTTTTCGGGATGCCATCTTCGCGGATAGAACGCATGGCAAGACGCTCGATGCATGCATGACGCTATGGGCAATTCATGCATTCAGCGCCTTGCTGTCGAAATCGCGATTGTCGCATCACGTTCGCCCATCGAAGTCGGTACGCACGGTGCTGGAGATCGGGCAATCCGGCAGATCAGCGTCGGTTGGATAGTTGGCCAATGGGCAAGAGTCGCGCAGAACGCCGATGGCATCCTCTCGTCGCCAACGCAGGACTCGATTTGAACCGTCCAGGCAAGCGCCATCACTAGCGCACTGGTCCGCTGCTTTCTGACCGCTTGACAGGCTTATTTTTAGTGTTATAGTTAACTACAACACTACTTCATCAATCACCTCTCTGGAGGTTGTCGTGCCGAACCGTCTGATCCACCTGCTACTGCTGGCAGCCTCTCTTTCCGCGAGCGGCGCCGCTATCGTCGCGTTGTCCAACGGTGCCCTCAGCTCCCGTCAATTTGAAACGAAGGCTGCGAAACCACTGATCGCGTCGCCTGTCGCCGATACCCTTGATGCGAGTATGACCTTGCTGCCGGTCGTCGTCGTTCATCCGGAACCTGAAGTGCCGACGTTGGCGACCGTAACAGTCCGCCCGAGTCGCACCGAGTTGACCGAAACAGCGGCCGATAGTGATGGAATTTCCTTGGGCCCGGTCGTGCCAGCCGTCCGCCGCACGGCCGTGCTTTCTTTCGCCAGCGCCGGTTTTGACATGCCCTACTATTCATTTGGCAGAACCCTGCGCCATGTGACCAAGGAATGACCTTGATGAACACTGTCTGGAACGATTCGACGCCGATCTACCGCCAGCTACGCGACCGCGTGGTGGCGATGATCCTCGATGGCGTCATAAAACAGGGCGATCCGCTGCCGTCAGTGCGCCAGGTGGCCGGTGATTTCCAGATCAATCCGATCACTGTGTCCAAGGCGTATCAGGAGCTGGTCGATGAAAATCTGGTGGAAAAACGAAGGGGACTTGGCATGTACGTAAGCGACGGCGCACGTGACGCGCTGCTCAAATCCGAACGCGAGCGCTTCCTGCACGAGGAGTGGCCGACACTGTATGCGCGCCTTGGGCGCCTCGGATTGAGCCTGGAGCAACTCATCGAAGCCGCAAAGCCCGGGGAAAGACAATGAGCACCAAGGCCATCAACCCGATCGTCCGCGCGCGCAACCTGTCCAAGCAATTCGGCGCAACCAAGGCACTTGATGCGGTCAACTTCGAAATCGAGGCCGGTCGCATCGTCGGGCTGATCGGCCCGAACGGCGCCGGCAAGACCACCGCACTGAAAGCGATCCTCGGCTTGACCGATTTCGAAGGCGAGCTGAGTGTCCTCGGCTTCGATCCGCGCACCCAGCGCACACAACTGATGGAGCAGGTCTGCTTCATTGCCGACGTCGCTGTGCTGCCGCGCTGGATCCGCGTGAGCGAGGCGGTCGAATTCGTCGCTGGCGTGCACCCGCGCTTTTCGCGCGAGAAGTGCAATGCGTTCCTCGCACATACCAAGATCGCACCGGGAATGCGCGTACGCGAACTGTCCAAGGGCATGATCGTGCAGTTGCACCTGGCGCTGGTCATGGCGATTGATGCGAAGCTGCTCGTGCTTGACGAGCCGACGCTCGGGCTCGACATCCTGTATCGCAAGTCTTTCTACGAAAGCCTGCTGTCGGATTATTTCGACGAAGACAAGACCATCATCGTGACCACCCACCAGGTCGAGGAAGTCGAACACATCCTCACTGATCTCATGTTCATCCGCGATGGCAAGATCGTGCTCGACGCCACCATGGATCAAGTCGGCGAACGCTATGCCGAAGTCATGGTGAACCCGGACAAAGCCGATGCCGCACGGGCACTGAGACCGCTCAACGAACGCCAGATCTTCGGCAAATCGATCTTCCTGTTCGACGGCGCCGATCGCACCCAACTCGCGCAATTGGGCGAATTGCACAAACCGAGCATCGCCGATCTGTTCGTCGCGACCATGAAAGGAACCTACGCATGAACACCTTTCCTATCCTGCTCAAGCGTGAGTACTGGGAACACCGCAACGGATTCCTGTGGACTCCGATATGGATCACCGGCGCGTTCCTGATCATCACCGCGCTCGTCATCATCAGTGCCGAAGTGTTCCGCAGCCACGCGAACGTGCAAGTCGGCGGCTTCTCCCTGGATGGGCTGCGCGGCAGCATCAGCGCAGAGGACATCGCAAAGGCGGGCAACGGCCTTGACGTGTCGCAACTGGTCATCGCAGGAATGGCCTGTGCCGGCCTGTTCTTCGTGACGTTTTTCTATTTGCTCGGCGCGCTCTACGACGACCGTCGCGATCGCAGCGTGCTGTTCTGGAAATCGTTACCGGTGTCGGATACCGCGACGGTTGCCTCGAAGGCACTGACTGCCCTGTTGGTGATCCCGGCTTTCGCGCTGGTGATCTCCACGCTCGCTTACCTGGTGTTCCTCGTCGTTATCTGCCTGTGGGCTGGCTTGCACGGTTTGAACGCGCTACCTGCGGTGTTTGCCTCGCATCCGATCGGCATGTTCCTGCGCCTTGCCGCCATATTGCCGGTTGGCGTGTTGTGGGCACTGCCGACCGTGGGCTGGCTGATGTTCTGGTCCGCGTACGCACGCAGCAAGCCGTTTTTGTGGGCCGTGTTGCTGCCCGTGCTGGCTCTGATGGCGAACTGGTGGATCGGCGTGCTCGGCGGCCCGCATTTCAGTGGCGACCTCAATCTCGCGTCGATGCTCGGCCGCTTGCTGTTCAGCATCCTGCCTGGCAGCTGGCTCAGCTCGAAGTTCGGCGTCAGCGGCGCCAAAGGATGGTTCAATCCCGACGGCGAGCATGTCGTGAATAATCTGGACCCCAGCCACGTCTATGGGGTCCTTGCGACACCGGACTTGTGGATTGGCGTGATAGCCGGTGTTGCCCTGCTTGCCGGCGCTATCTGGTTCCGCCGTCGTCGCGTTGAAACGAGCGTCTGAACACGCAGCTACGATGTTCACTCAGGTTTCGCCCAACTTAGGCGCACGATGAAAAGCCGATTCCGCAATCTGATGGTTCCCCTCGCACTCGCCATGGTATTGGCAGCCTGCGACAGCCGTGAGAACGACCGTTCGTTCAGTCACTTCAGCGTCGTCGACGATAGCCATGTCGCGATTCATGCGCGTGGCGCTGCCGATGCGATCCTTGCCGCCGATGGCAGCCTGAGCATCGACGGCAAAACCGTAGCGACGACCCCGCAGCAGCAGGTGTTGCTTGAAGCCTACTACCACGGTGTCGACGTGCTGCGACGCGACGCGATTGCAACAGGTGCCGCGGGCATCGCCACCGCTGGCACCGCCATCGTCAGTGTCGTCAGCGGACTGGCCAGCGGCGATCCGGACAGCATCGGCCCGAAAGTAGATGCAAAAGCGGCCAAGGTCGAAGCTGGCGCGATGAAGATTTGTGCGGACATCGCGCAATTGCGCAAGCAGCAGGTAACAATCGCCGCGCAAGTAGAAGCGTTCCGACCCTACGATTTCATTGAGGCGAGTGACTGCAAAACCCACTAGGCGACACGCAAATTTCCGCGGAAAAAAAAGGCCGCGAAAGCGGCCTCTTTTTTGAAGCATGCGAGTCTCATGTCAACGCACGGTGTCGTTCAACACCTTGTACTTGTTCGCCCCGTCGGCCTGTATGCCGGTTTGGGTCAGGTCCAGCGAACCGACCAGCCAGAAACGCGTCAGGTCGCGGCCTTCCCGACGCAAGACGGCCGCTGTCGCGCCGTTCGTGTAGATGAGGTCGCCGCTGTGCAGCTTCGCCGGGACCACGGTTTGGGTGATGGTGTGCCCGTCATTGAGGTTCTTTTCCAGGGACAGTCGCGCTGCAGCGTCTGCCGCTGGCTCGCTCGCATTGATCGCGCCGGCGGTCTGGCTGGCCTCTCGACGCAGGGAACCGTCACCGCGCACCGACGAGAGCACCTGGTAGCGATTCGTGGCGACCACTTTCAACTCTGCACTGCGCAAATCGAGGTCGCCCTCGAGCCAGTAAAGAAACAAACGGTTTCCCTCGCGACGCGAGACGGCACGCACCGGACCGTCCACATACAGCATGTCGCCCAGTTGCAATCCCGCTACGGGCAACGTGCCGCTGGCGCTGCGTCCGTCGTTCAACGATTGCTCGAAACGGGCATGGATCGCATCGATATCGACAGCCGGTGCAGCTGCTGCCGCAACCGGTGCGGGCGCAGGCTTCGGCGCAGCCGCAGCGCGTGCCGCTTCGGCTTGCTGCGCCTGAGCCTTGGCGGTTTGCGCTTCAGCCTTCGCCTTTTCCGCTTCAGCCTGACTCTTGGCAATCTCGGCCTCGGCCTTTGCCTTCTCCGCTTCCGCCCGGCTCTTCTCGGCCTCTGCTTTTGCCTTCTCTGCCTCTGCGCGACTTTTCTCGACGTCGGCCTTGGTTGTCTTTTCCGGCTCTGCGGCTGCGGGCTTTGCCGACTTGTCTTCAATCCTCACAAGGACGTTCTCATAGAAGCCCTCCTTGAGCACGAGACTCGCGTTGCCTCCCGCGTGCACCTTGGCCGCAATCCTTGCATGCCAGTCAGCAGGCGCCGTGATAACCAGCTTGTTGCCGGATGCGGCAGCCTGGCGCCCGAGGGAAGCCAGCGTCGCATCGGCGCCGCCGCTCTGGAAGTTCGCGCCGCTGATATCGGTGTTCTGTTGGGCCATGGCGCTGGTTGCGACCAGCGCACTGGCAAGCATGAATTTCTTCAACATTTCAAAAGCTCCGGTTTCCTTCGTTCTCTATCGTGATACAGGCATGCACGAACGATCTGGGCGATGACTGTCAGACGCAATGGTTGAGCTGTCCCGGGGCACTACGCGGAATCGCCGTCCGTGGGTAGTGATCTCCCGAACGCCCGCAGGCAGCTTTATGAACTACGCAGTATGGCATTGAGTGGCGCGTTAGGCATGTGCCGTTCGCCACAGCAGCCGCGGGCGCGAATATACGTTGTACGAATACGTTCGTCGATACGCTGGCAGATGGTCCGCACGGTCGGGGCAGGCGCGACGCCTGTTCCGCACCTCCGTTAGCATGACGGACCCTGAATGGAACCGTTCATGTCGACCCAAGACCCGATCGCCACGCTTCCCGCAACTCAAGCGCGAAATTCAGGTATCGATGCGCTGCGCGGCCTGGCCATCGTACTGGTCGTTCTTCACCACATTGGCCTCCGCCTTCCGCTGCGCAAGGCAATCCTGGCGGACTTCGTGCCGCTGAAACTACTGAACGGGTTCAACTACAACGGCTACGAGGCCGTCTTCGTATTCTTTGTACTCTCCGGTTTCCTGATCGCAACAACCTCGCTGCAGCGCTGGGGCAGTCTCGATCGGATCGACGCAAGGGCGTTCTACGCGCGCAGATTCGCACGCATCGTTCCCTGCTTGCTGTTGCTGGTCGGCGTGCTGGCCATGCTTCACATGGCCGGTGCTACAGACTATGTGATCGCGCGCGAAGGCCAGTCATTGCCACGCGCACTCGTCGCCGCGCTCGGCCTGCACCTCAACTGGTACGAGGGAGAGACCGGCTACCTTCCTGGCGGCTGGGACGTGCTGTGGTCGCTTTCGATCGAGGAAGTCTTCTATCTGGCCTTTCCGCTGCTGTGCCTGCTCGTCCGACGCAGCGGATGGCTGATCTGCATCCTGCTTGCGCTGGCCGTGTCGCTGCCCTACACGCACGCTGCACTGGAAGGCAACGAGATCTGGCAGGAAAAAGCCTACCTGCCGGGCATGGCCGCGATCGCGACAGGGATACTTGCGGCGCTATTCGCTGTGCACGTGCAAGCGCGAGCATGGCTCGTCCGTTTGCTGCTCGCGTTGGGTTCTATCGGACTCGCCGCTGTGCTGTTCTTCGAGGGTTGGATGTGGGACGGACTCGGCCTCGGCCACGGCACCATGCTGGTGCTCACGTTTGCAACGGCCTGCCTAGTGATCGGTTTGCATTGGCGCGGCGCTTCGGGCGCCGCGCGCGCTCTGAAAGGACTGGGCTGGCTGCGTTCGTTCGGTCGACTCAGCTACGAAATCTATCTGACCCACATGTTTGTCGTTTTCGCCTTCGTCGCGATGTTCAAGGCCAGCGGCGGCGACCTTCGCTACGGCATTCTCTGGTATCTGCCGGCAGTGCCACTGACGTGGCTGCTGGGCGCCGCGCTCGCCCGCGGCTTTTCGATTCCTTGCGATCAGGCTCTGCGACGCCTGCTGCTGAAACGACCGATGCGTGCTCACGATATTCCGGCAACTCGCACACCAGAAAAAATGGCGACCTGAAAACCCAGGCCGCCATTCCTCGCATGCGGAGAGGCGTTCGACGACGTTATCCGCCAGCCGATCCACCATGGATGCCGCCCTTGGTCAGCGCGGTCGGATCGAGCAATTCCTTGAGCTTTGCACGGGGCAGACCCGTGGTTTCCAAAGCAACATCAAGGATCGGCCGGCCTTCCTTGTAGGCCTGCTTTGCGGTTGCTGCGCCCTTGTCGTAGCCGATCACGGAATTCAATGCCGTCACCAGAATCGGATTGCGATCGAGCGCCTCGCGGATCTTGCCTTCGCGCACCTTGAATCCCGCGATCGCCTTGTCGGCGAGCAGGCGCGTCGCATTCGCGAGCAGCTCGACCGACTGCAGCAGGTTCAGCGCGATCACCGGCAGCATCACGTTAAGTTGGAAATTGCCGCTCTGGCCCGCGATCGTGATCGTGGTGTCGTTGCCGATCACCTGTGCACAAACCATGGCCATCGCCTCCGGGATCACCGGATTGACCTTGCCCGGCATGATCGAGGAACCTGGCTGCAATGCCGGTAGTTCGATCTCGCCGAGGCCTGCGAGCGGACCGGAATTCATCCAGCGCAGGTCATTTGAGATCTTCATCAGCGAGCACGCGAGCGTTTTCAGCTGGCCGGACAATTCGACCGCCGCGTCCTGCGAACTGATCCCTTCGAAATAGTTGTCGGCCGCCTCGAATTTCACACCGGTCATCTTTGTGAGCTCGGCGCTCACCTTTGGCCCGAGTTGCGCATCGGCGTTGATGCCGGTGCCAACCGCAGTACCGCCTTGAGGCAGCTTGCGCATGCGCTTGAGCGCGTCGGAGATGCGCTCGATATTCGAGCGGATCTGCGCCGACCAGCAACCCAGTTCCTGACCGAACGTGACCGGCATCGCGTCCATCAAATGCGTTCGGCCGGTCTTGGCAACCTTGCGCAATTCCTTCGCGCGCAGATCCAGCGCCTTCTTCAGGTGCGCAAGTGCGGGCAGCAATTGCTCGCTGACGGTCAGCACAGCGCTGACCTGGATCGCGGTCGGAATCACGTCGTTCGACGACTGCCCGTTGTTCACGTCATCGTTCGGATGCACTTTTGATCCGGCGGCCGCGCAGACGTGCGCAATTACCTCGTTTGCGTTCATGTTCGATGACGTACCCGAACCGGTCTGGAACACGTCGATGGGGAAATGTGCATCGAATTCGCCCGCTGCGACGCGCTCCGATGCCTTGCGGATCGCCTTCGCAGACGTCTTCTTCAAATGCCCGAGGTCCGAATTGGCCTGCGCCGCGGCAGATTTGATGAGCCCGAGCGCACGAATGAACTCGCGCGGCATGGTGAGGCCGGAAATCGGGAAATTGTCGACGGCGCGCTGTGTCTGCGCGCCATACAGTGCGGCGCTCGGCACCTTGAGTTCGCCCATGCTGTCGCGCTCGATCCGGTACTGGCTCATGACTCACCTGCTCCAAAAAAGGAGCGCGAGTATAACGGGCACGGTTATAGCGGGTGAGCCCACGGCGACCGGGCGCCGGGAATGCCGATGCTAGAATAGGCTGCCACCCTACTGCGTTCCCTGATGCTGCAGAACCTGTTCTACGTCGGCGTGGCCCTGGCCTTGGTGCTACTGAATGGGTTGTTCGTCGCAGCCGAATTTGCCTTGGTCAAGCTGCGCCAGACCCAGGCGGCGACGCTGGCTGTGAGCCATGGTTGGCGTGGACAGATCCTCGCCAACGTGCATGGCCGTCTGGACGCCTATCTATCTGCCTGCCAGCTCGGCATCACGCTAGCCTCGCTCGGGCTCGGCTGGATCGGCGAACCCGCATTCGCGCGCTTGCTGGAACCCGCGTTTGTTCGTCTCGGAATCAGCGCGGAAACGACCCAGATCGTTGCGCTCGTCATCGCGTTCACCCTCATCTCGTACCTGCACATCGTGCTCGGCGAACTGGCGCCGAAGTCGCTTGCGCTGCGCCGTCCGGAGCGCATTTCGCTGTGGACAGCGGTGCCGCTGTACGCGTTCTACTGGGCGATGTACCCCGCGATCTGGCTGCTCAACGCAAGCGCGAACCACATGCTGCGCATGTTCGGCCTCGGCGCAGGTGCGCACGGCGACGAACACCACTATTCGCGCGAGGAACTGAAACTCATCGTGCACGCCCAGCGCGCGAGCCGTGCAGGCGAGGAGTACTCGATGATGAAGCACGCGCTCGACCTACCCGAGCTGGTGGTCGGCGACGTGTTGCGCACGCGCGACCAGCTCGCAAGCCTCCGCGATGGCATGGGTCGCGACGAAGTGCTGGCCGAATTTCATCGCACCCGCTACAGCCGCTACCCCTGGTTCGACGCCGACGGCGATCACGTGCGCGGCATCCTGCGCGTGAAGGACCTCCTGCACGCGATCGCCGAGCATGGCGAAATCGGCGACGTCGTCGCCCTGCTCCGCCCACCGATCCTGCTGCCATTGCACACGCCGGTGCTGGACGTACTCAAGCGGTTTCGCGCTGGCGATACGCATCTCGCACTGGGCATCGAGGATTCCGGGCGCGTCGCCGGCTTCTTCACGCTTGAAGACATTCTCGAAGTACTGGTCGGCGATATCGAAGACGAGCATGCACGCGCCGGCAACCCAACCGTGCGAGGGCCGGTCGTGGGCGAGTTCACGATCTCCGGCGGTACGCCGATCTACCGGCTTGAACGCCTGCTCGAACGCGATATCGACGCGCCCGCCGACGTGAATTCAGTCGGCGGCCTTATCATTCACCGGCTGGAACGTCTGCCGGTCGAAGGCGAGACACTGAGCTTCGACGGTTTCGATCTCACCGTGCGCACCATGCAGGGTGCGCGTGCGCAGACCATCGTCGTGCAATTGAAAACTGATACCCACGAGGAAACGCAATGAGTTCGATGCTTACCGCCCTGTCGCCGCTCGATGGTCGCTATGCCACGAAAACGGCCGCGTTGCGTCCCATCTTCAGCGAGTTCGGCCTGATGCACCGGCGCGTGCTGGTCGAACTGCAGTGGCTGCTCGCACTCGCGAACGAACCTCGAATCGTCGAAGTCCCTGCGCTTTCCGATGCTGCGCGCGCTGCGCTGCTCGCCATCGGCGAGAATTTTTCCGAAGCGGATGCCGAGCGTATCAAGGCGATCGAACGCACGACCAACCACGACGTCAAGGCGGTTGAGTACTTCATCAAGGAACAGGTTTCAGGCAATGCGGAGCTCGCCGCCATAAAGGAATTCATCCACTTCGCGTGCACCAGCGAAGACATCAACAACCTCGCCTACGCGTTGATGCTGCGCGACGCACGCGACAACGTACTGCTACCGGCGATTGATGGTGTCAGCGCGAAATTGCGCGAGCTCGCGCATGCGTTGGCGGCGCAGTCCATGCTCTCGCGCACGCACGGCCAGACCGCCTCGCCCACCACGCTGGGAAAAGAGATTGCGAACGTGCTTGCGCGCCTCGAACGCCAGCGTCGGCAGATCGCCGCCGTCGAGCTCACCGGCAAGATCAATGGCGCAGTCGGCAACTACAACGCACACGTAGTCAGCTACCCCGAAGTCGACTGGCCCGCGTTCGCCCAAGCCTTCGTCGAATCGCTCGGACTCATATTCAATCCCTACACGACACAGATCGAACCGCATGATTGTGTGGCAGAGATCGGCGACGCGTTGCGCCGCGCGAACACGATCCTGATCGACTTCTCACGCGACGTCTGGGGCTACATCTCGCTCGGCTATTTCCGTCAAGTGCTCAAAGCCGGCGAGGTCGGCTCATCGACGATGCCGCACAAGGTCAATCCGATCGATTTCGAAAACGCGGAAGGGAATTTTGGTTTGGCCAACGCATTGTTCGAGCACTTCAGTGCAAAGCTGCCGATCAGCCGCTGGCAGCGCGACCTGACCGACTCCACCGTGCTACGCGCGCTGGGCACCGCATTCGGGCATACCCAGATTGCGCTCGACGCCCTGCTGCGCGGCCTCGGCAAACTCAACGTGAATCCGGACCGGCTCAACGCGGATCTCGACGCCAGCTGGGAAGTGCTTGCGGAAGCCGTGCAGACCGTGATGCGCCGCTACGGCTTGCCGGAGCCTTACGAGCAGCTCAAGGAACTCACGCGCGGGCACGGCATCACGCGCGAGGCTCTGCGCGAATTCGTTGGCAAACTCGACTTGCCTGCCGACGCGAAAGAGCGCCTGCTTTCGCTGGCGCCGGAAAGCTACATCGGCCTGGCGAAGACGCTCGCGCAGGCGATCTGAATGCAATGCTACCGAACACGCCCCGGCGCGTGTGCGCCACGGCTGGCGAGTTCATTCTCCGGCCGCGTCAATTGACGCAGAATCGATGAACATGCAAGTTGCAATGCGCGGGCGGAACCAGGAGGCCACATGAGCAGCCAAGTGCAGCGCGGTTCGGGCATCACGGGGGCAACGATCATCGATGCGGCGGACTGGTTGCGCCGCGCGCGCAGGCTGATCGCGGGGAAGATGATGCAAACAATGCTGCGTGCAATGTTTGGATTTCTGTTCGGCATCGCCGTCATCCATGCTGGCGCCGCAGGGGCACAGACGCCGATTCCTTTGCCGCAACCGGATGTTCCGCTGTATCTCAACGGTTTCGTCTACGCGTTCGCGAAGCAGTCCGATGGCAGCCTCGTATTCGGCGGCGCGTTCAGTTCGGTCAATGGCGTCACGCGCAGCAATATCGCGCGACTGCTTCCAGACGGCACGCTCGATATCAACTGGAACCCGTCGGCGAACAACACTGTCCTCGCATTGACTGTCGGTGCCGATGACGCGGTCTATGCCGGTGGGGTGTTCAGCAGCATCGGTGGCCAGACGCGCAGCTCGATCGCAAAACTTGCAGGCAGCGGCGTCGGTGCAGCCGATACCACCTGGGACGCCGCCGCCAATGGCACCGTCACGGCCTTGGCCGTTGACGCAACCGGCTCGGTGTATGCGGGCGGTGAATTCACCATCATCGGCGGCCTGGGACGCAGCTTCATCGCAAAGCTCGCCGGCAATTCGACGGGTGCCGCGAATGCGACGTGGAACGCATCGGCCGACGCTTCGGTTGCCGCGTTGGCGGTGGACGCGAGTGGCTTCGTCTACGCGGGTGGCGCGTTTGCGCAGATTGGGGGAGTGCCGCGCGGTTTCATTGCGAAACTTTCCGGCGGTGGCACGGGCGCCGCGGACGCCACCTGGAATCCGTCCGCAAATGCGAACGTTTTGGTTCTCGCTCTGGATGCGATCGGCCACGTGTACGTCGGTGGCACGTTTTCATCGATTGGCGGTCGGTCGCGCACGAATCTCGCCAGGCTCTCAAGCGGCGGATCAGGTGCAGCAGATGTCAACTGGAATCCCGGCCCTGACGGCGCCGTTGCGACCCTGATGCTCGACACTGGCGGCGCAATCTATGCAGGAGGTGCTTTCATCAATGTGGGCGGGCAACGAAGGCTGTTCGTCGCCAGACTGACGAGCGCCGGCACACTGGATCTTGCTTGGGATGCATCGTTGAACAGCATCGTCCACGCACTTGTCCCTGCGGGAAGCGGCGGTGTGTATGCCGGCGGAGAATTCACCCGCGTAGCCAGCAACGTACGCCTGGGTCTTGCCACGCTCGCATCCAACGGCAGCGCAACGACAATGGTCACTGACGCCGAAAAGCCTGGTGAGGCATATGCGCTTATCGAGCAACCCGGCGGCGGCACCATCGTCGGTGGAAATTTCGAGAAGGGCGGCCAGGTCGTGCGCAGCAATATCCTGCGCCTGGATCCCGACGGCTCGCTCGACGCGAACTGGAATCCTTCGGCGAAAGGTTATGTCCTGGCGATGGCAAGCGGGGCCAACAACGAGGTTTACGTCGGCGGTTACTTCGGCGCAATCGGAACAACGCAGCGCAACAGTCTCGCGAAGCTCTCCGGTTCCGGTGCTGGTGCCGTGGATCCCGACTGGGCACCATCGGCCAACGAAATCGTGCGGGCACTTGCGATCGATGCCGACGGCGCCGTATTCGCGGGTGGGCGCTTCACCAGCATCAACGGTCAAACGCGCAACTACATTGCGAAAATTTCCGGCAGCGGCAGCGGCGCGGTGGATGCGCTATGGAACCCGTCGGCGGACGGCATCATCGCCGCGCTGGCATGGGACAGCAGCGGCGCCATCTACGCTGGCGGCGAGTTCACCCAGATCGGCGGTCAGGCGCGCAGCAAGATCGCCAAGCTCGCCGGCTCCGGCGCAGGCGTGGCAGATCCGGTCTGGAACCCTTCGGCAGACGATTTCATCTCCGCACTGGACGTCGGCAGCGACGACTCCGTCTATGCGGGAGGTGCTTTCGGCACGATCGGCGGGCAGATGCGCCACCACCTGGCGAAACTGACGCGCAGTGGCTCGGGGATTGTGGATCCGGCTTGGGACCCCTCACCGAACGGCGTCATCCAGGCGTTGGCGCTGAGCGGAGCTGGCGCGCTGTACACGGGCGGCTCCTTTTCGTCGGTCGGCGGCCAGACGCGTTCGAATATCGCCAAGCTGTCCAGCACCGGCACCGGCACGGCGGACCCGAACTGGAATCCCGCAGCTGACAATAGCGTCCTCGCGTTGCGCATCTATGGCAACGGCGCCGTCTACGTGGGTGGCGAGTTCGGGACCGTCGGCGGTCTCGTGCGCTCGGGGCTGGCAGCGCTGCCGCCAACATCCTCACCCGTCGTCGTCACGACGACGAGCATTACCAACGTCTCGCCTTCGACCAGCGTCGTCGGCCAGAGTTATGTGGTCGCGTTCACGGTCGCTGCCACGCCGGGCATGCCTTCGGGCTCGGTAATCGTGCGGGACGACGCTGGCGCTTTGTGTGGTCCGACCACTCTGGTCGGCGGCAGCGGAACATGCTCGCTCACTTCGACGAGTGCGGGCACGCTCACACTGACAGCTGGCTACGCGCCGGACGACGCCGGGGCGTTCTATACCAGCAGCGGTACAGCGATGCACACCGTGGACCGCGCCAACACGACCCTGGCGATCACGTCGCATGTGCCTGACCCTTCGACACCGGCGCAGGTGGTAACCGTGACCACCGCACTCGCCGTTTCAAATCCTGGCGCAGGAACACCCGGCGGAATCACAGTCAGTGATGGCATCGATGCCTGCACGATCCTGCAAGGCAGTTCGACCTGCATGTTTACGCTGACCACGCGTGGCACGCGCACCTTGACCGCAATCTACGCAGGCACCGCCGATTTCGAGGGAAGCAGCGCCAGCACGTCCCATCACGTCAATCAACTACCGGTTGCCGCTAGCGACAGCTATCAGACCAATGAAGACACCACACTGGCCGTGGCTGTTGCCCAGGGTGTGCTTGCGAACGACAGCGATCCGGATAGCAGCGCATTGACGATCACCAATGCAGGCACATTCATCGCTACCGGGATCGGCGGCGTCGTGCATCTTGCTGCGAGCGGTGCCTTCGACTACACGCCGCCGGCCAATGCCAATGGCAGCGCAAGCTTCACCTACATGCTCAGCGATGGTTCCGAGACTTCCACTGGAACCGTCACTGTCAGCGTGGTTCCCGTCAACGATGCGCCGACCTTCGCCTTGGCCGCAAACCCGACATGGCCGGCGGGAACAAACGGTGTGCAGACCGCGTCCGCATTCGCGATCGTGACGAATTTCGGCCCACCTGACGAAACCGGGCAGCACGTGCAGGCATGGGTGGCACGGACGATCCAGGACGCGAACGCGATCTCGGCAAACGTCACCATCGCGCTCGACGGTACTTTGAACTACACGCTGACCGGAAACACCGGCAGCGCGAGTTTTGGCGTGAAGTTGCGCGATGATGGCGGAACGGCAAACGGCGGCAGCGACACATCGGCCGAACAGATATTCACGATCTCGGTCGCTGCCGGCGCCGACCTGTGGTTGACCATCGACGACGGCGCCGGTTTCGTCGCTGGTGGGCATGCAACTACGTACGTCATCACGGTGCACAACAGCGGACCCGACGATGTCTTCGGCGCGCAGGTCGAGCTTTCACTGCCATCCAACCTGGTGAGCTCGACCTGGAGTTGCGCCGCGAGCGCTGGATCGACGTGCTCGCCGAGTGGGACGAGCGGCATCCACGACACTGTCAACATGACGAACGGTGGCATGCTGACCTACACCTTGACGGCAACGTCGGTGGCAATTCCGGAGCATTCCATCGTGACCAGCGTGACCGTTATCGCGCCAGCCAGTGTGCCCGACACAAACACCACCAACAACACCGCTGTCGACACGGATGCAGTCGGCATATTCAGGGACGGATTCAATGGCAATACATGAACTCACCATACTCGACCCAACTGACCACTGCCCGAACGCGCCTGCAGCGACAAGGCCTGGCGCGATGTGTGTGAATGCCTGGAAATCATCGCAGTGAGTGGTCGCAATGCTGTGCCAGCCATCGAAGTCGACGCGGGCAACAAGGGATTGCTCGGCATGTCTGCCGCGCAGTTTCTTCGCGACTACTGGCAGAAACGCCCACTTCTGATTCGCAATGCGTTTGCAGATTTCCGCAACCCGGTGGAACCCGATGATCTTGCAGGCCTCGCTTGCGAGGAACTGGCGCTCGCACGCATCGCTCTGCATGAGCCCAAGCGCGACCGCTGGATCTTGCGCAGCGGCCCGTTCGCGGAAAGCGATTTCGCTACATTGCCGAAAACGCATTGGACCCTGCTGGTACAGGACGTCGACAAGTGGGACGCCGATGCAGCCGCCCTCCTCGCACATTTCGATTTTTTGCCGACTTGGCGCGTCGATGATGTGATGGTCAGCTACGCCGAAGACGGCGGCTCGGTTGGCGCACACATCGATCAGTACGATGTTTTCCTGCTGCAGGGGCTCGGACGACGACGTTGGCAGATCAGCACCGACCCGTCGGCGCCGAAGGCATTCCGCGACGATGCCGAACTGAAACTTCTGCGCCAGTTCACACCGACGCACGACTGGACACTCGAGCCTGGCGACATGCTCTATTTACCGCCGGGAGTGCCTCATCACGGCACGGCTCTCGGCGCCTGCATGACGTATTCGATCGGCATGCGTGCACCGTCACGAGCCGATTTGCTCGGCGATTTCGTCGACCATCTGGTTGAGGCGATGCCCGAAGAATCGCGCTTCGTGGACGCTGACCTCGAACCCGCACGCAACGTCGGCGAGATCGACGAGGCCGCAGTTGCGCGCGTGATGCAAGCAATGCCGTGGCTGCGGTTCGGCACTAGCTCGGCTGATGGCGGAGCGGGCGCGCTCGACGACTCTGTGCTGCGGACCTGGTTCGGACGTTTCATCACGCGCTATCGCAGCGCGCACGCGGTCGCAATGAATCCGCGGCCACTGACCGATGCCGCGTTTGCGCGTGCGCTCGAACAGGGTGCGCAGGCGCAGCGCAATCCGTGGTCACGCTTTGCATGGATGCGCGCAGCGCGTGGCGCGATGCTGTTCGTCGCCGGCGAGCAGCATGTGTGTTCGTTGAAATTCGCACAATTCGTTTGCGCGCACTCGCAATTTTCGATCGCCATTGCGGCCGCTTCCGAGAGCGATCGCGCGGTCCTGCGTGCGCTCGTTGACACTGGCCACCTTGCCCTCGTGGCAGCTCGCCGCACCCGGAGAGCAAAATGATTCGCGATGATTTCGGCGTCGAAGCCGCGTCATGGGAACGCGACCTCGCCGACCTGCGCGCCGTGCGCGAGCCCGTGTTTCTCGTCGAGCAGAATATTCCGCCCGAAATGGAGTGGGACGAACTCGACGCGAAATCGCGCCACGTGCTCGCACGAGATC
>JBDSNK010000236.1:0-7110 GCA_039915385.1 Dokdonella sp. | reverse complement strand
CTCGCAATGCGCGACCATGCATCGCGCTGCACATCGTTCCAGATGCCGGTGTCGCCGGGCGAAATGCGGCCTTCCTCCGATACCGCGCTCGCTTCGGTGAAGACCAAGCCGGCCCCGCCGACTGCGCGACTGCCCAGATGCACGATATGCCAGTCGTCGGGCACACCGTCGACCGCCGAGTATTCGCACATCGGCGACACCGCGATGCGGTTGCGCAAGGTGACATCGCCTATCGTCAGCGGTTCAAACAACGGCATGGATTCCTGTGTGGAGTTTGCAGATCGGCGCCGAATATAGCGGCACACGCGGGGCGGCATGCGCTTGCCGACGAATCGGCGGTGAGGGTGCACGAGCAGTTGCAAAGATGGCACGGCCGCCAGTCGTGCGAATCCAGTCAATTCAAGTCCAAATCATCGGCTTGCCCGGTACTCCTCAAACCGTTTCTATCCTGCGCTCAGAATTCTCCGTACGTTTGCCCGCGAAAATTAGCAACTACTTAACGGTATCTGTGATCCAGTTCACTAACGGGGTGGCTACGACGGGGTGTGGCGCATGTTGCCGATCGATCTGGATGTGACACGCAGTGTCCGCGCCTACATGACCTCGTGCCTGGACGGACAGGAATTCTCGCTGGAACGCGTGCATCGCGGTCTGCGCGAAGCGGCGTGGTATTCGCCCAAGGACCGGCGCGCGCTGCGCGCGCTGTGCGACGAGCGTCCGCAGGAATTCACCCGATGGCTCTACGAGCGCGAGCGTGAAGGACGCTACACGGGTCTCATGATGGTGTGGCCGGCCGGCTACTCGACACCGATCCACGACCATGCGGGTCTATGGGGCATCGAGATGGTGCTGCAGGGGTCACTCAGCGTCGACGACTACGAGCTTGTCGCGCACGAAGGCGTGCAGGCGCAGCCGCGCTTTGTCGGTGCAACCGTGCTCGAGGAAGGTCAGTCCTGTGCCTTTGCGGGCACCGAGGGACATGCGCATCGCTGCACGAACCTGTCGGCGCGACGACCGGCCGTGACCCTGCACGTGTATGGCGGACTGCTCGACACCTATCGCAATTTCGAGCCTATCCGTGGCGGCTTCCACGTGACACAGCCAACGATCGCGAAGATCGATGGCGGCCTCGGTCTGGAGCGTGCGCGCGGCGCCTGATCCACCGCGGTTGCGCGACATCGGCGCCAACCCGTACTTCGAAGCGGACGACCGCCTGCACGAACTTCAGGCTGGGCAGCGCATTCACTTTCGGCGAGGATAGGCGTTTCGTCCGCCGGAAATTCAGGATGCGCCTGCGCGCTTTGCCCGCATTGCTCGGGATTCTCAGTCTGTGCGGCTGCGCGTCAACATGGACCCACGCCGACGCGGCGCGCGATCGCCACGCGTTGATCCTGATCTCGATCGACGGCTTCCGCGCCGACTACCTCGACCGCCACATCACGCCGACCCTTGCCGCGCTTGCCGCCGACGGTGTGCGTGCGGAATCGATGAAGCCGGCGTTCCCGACCTTGACCTTCCCCAATCACTACACCCTGGTCACCGGCCTCACACCCGATCACCACGGCATCGTCAACAACCGCATGCGCGATCCGCTCAGCGGTCATCGCTTCAACTACAAGGACACGACGACGACCGCCGACCCGGCGTGGTGGGGTGGCGAGCCCCTCTGGGTCAGCGTCGAGAAGCAGGGCCTGCATGCGGCCACCATGTTCTGGCCAGGCTCCGATACCGCCATCGGTGGCGTGCGCCCGAGCGAATGGCGGTCCTTCGATGTTGAGATGTCTGCGGACCGACGCGTCGACCAGCTGCTGCAGTGGATTGATCTGCCCGCGCCGAAGCGGGCGATACTGTTCACCCTGTATTTTGATCAGGTCGATCATGCCGGTCACGATAACGGTCCCGACACGCCGGGCGTCGATGCCAAGCTCGCCGAAGTCGACGTGGCACTCGCGCGCCTGGTCGATGGCCTGAAGCAGCGCGGGCTGTTCGACCGCACGAACCTCGTGCTTGTCTCCGATCACGGCCAAAGCACAACGGTGCGCGAACGCCGCACCTATCTCGACGATATCGTGCCACTCGCCGATGTCGACGTCGTCAACTACGGCATCCTCGCCGGCATCGAACCGCACGCCGGCAAGACGCAGGAAGCCGAGCGCGCCCTGCTCGTGCCGCAGGCGCACATGCAATGCTGGCGCAAGACCGAGGTACCGGCGCGCCTGCACTACGGCACGAATGCGCGGATCGCCGCCCTGCTCTGTCTTGCCGAGGACGGCGGCAACATCACCTCGCACGACTACGAAAATCGCGGCGGCCACTATTCCGCCGGCGAGCACGGCTACGACAACGACAACCCGAAGATGCGCGCGCTGTTCGTCGCGCATGGCCCCGATTTTCGCCGCGGGCTGGTTGTACCGGAATTCGACAACGTCGATGTGTATCCGTTGCTCGCGCATCTGCTGCACATCAAGCCGCAGGCGAACGACGGCGACTACGCCGCGGTTGCCGACATGCTGCGCGACGGAGCCCGCTGAGCATCCGACGTGGCGGCATGCGCCTTGGCGCAGCGCGCTTTCCAGTGGTTTGCGAGCCTGCGCACGGTCAGTTATTGCAGCCGAGGACGATCTGCCGGATAGCGTTTCCAGCGGGTTGGTGTCGATTGGACAAAGGCCGCCGTCGAATGTGGGCGTGGGCGCTGGCCATCGACTGAGGGTCGGTGCGAACGCGGGTATCGCAGATGGCGGTGTCTGCAACAGGTCGCAGCCTGTCATCGCGATTGCATGTGGAAATATGACGCGGGCGCAACCTCGTGCAGCCCGCGCAGACCTGCGATCATTGCGCATGCCCAATTTCCCCACGCTTTCCCTTTCTCCCGCCCTGCTGCAGGCCGTCGAGCAGCTTGGCTACGCCGAAATGACCCCGGTGCAGGCGCAAAGTCTGCCGCCGATGCTGGAGGGTCGCGACTTGATCGTGCAAGCGCCCACCGGCAGCGGCAAGACTGTCGCGTTCGGTCTCGGCCTGCTGCAGCGCCTCGATCCGCTGCATGTGCGGCCACAGGCGCTGGTGCTGTGCCCGACGCGCGAACTTGCCGACCAGGTCGCCAAGGAAATTCGCCGTCTGGCGAGCGCGATTCCGAATCTCAAGGTATTGATCCTCACCGGCGGCGTGTCCTTGAGTCCGCAGATGGCGTCGTTGCGCAAGGATTCGCATGTGATCGTCGGGACACCCGGACGCGTGCAGGAGATGCTGCGCAAGAAGGTCCTGCATCTGGGCCACGTGCGCACGCTCGTGCTCGACGAGGCGGACCGCATGCTCGACATGGGTTTCGAGGAGCCGATCCGGGAAATCGTTGGCAAGACGCCTGCGGCGAGGCAGACGCTGCTCCTTTCGGCGACCTATCCCGAGGAAATCCGCGCGATCGGACGCAGCGTGCTGCGCGATCCGCTTGAGATCACCGTCGCCGGCGCGGTCGAGCAACCGGCGATCGAACAGTTCTTCGTCGAAGTCGAGCTCGCGCGCAAGCCGGCGGCACTCGCGGCATTGCTGCTGCAGCATCGGCCCGAATCAAGCGTCGTGTTCTGCAATACGCGCCGCGATGCCGACGATGTCGCCGAGGCGCTCGGAAAGTCGGGCATCACCGCGCTCGCCCTGCACGGCGACATCGAGCAGCGCGATCGCGACGAGGTGCTGGTGCGTTTCGCGAACCGCAGTTGCAGCGTGCTGGTGGCGAGCGATGTCGCCGCACGCGGACTCGACATCAAGGATCTGGGCGCCGTCATCAACTACGAACTGCCGCCCGATCCGGATATCTACCTGCACCGCATCGGACGCACCGGCCGCGCCGGACGCACGGGCCTCGCCTTGAACCTGGTCACGCCACGCGAGATGCCGCGTGCGCTGGCGCTGGAAAAACAACAGGGTGCCGCGCTGCGCTGGGTGCAACCCAAGGTCGTTGCGGGCAAATCGGAGGACGCGTTGCAGGCAACGATGGTCACCCTGCGCATCGACTCCGGTCGCGCGGAAAAGATGCGTCCCGGCGACATCCTCGGTGCGCTCACCGGCGAAGCGGGACTGCCGGCGGACGCGGTCGGCAAGATCGACGTATTCGCCACGCGTTCGTACGTCGCGATCCGCCGTGCCGAAGCCGGCAAGGCGCTCACGCGTCTGCGCGAGGGCAAGATCAAGGGGCGCAACGTGCGCGTGGCGCGGATTTGAGCATGCACGACCCGGCGCATCCGGTGGGCGAATCCGCGGGCGCGATGGATACCGAGGTCATCGCCATGACGCGTCGCTGGATCGAGCGCGCGGTGGTCGGGTTGAACCTGTGTCCGTTCGCGCGCGCGCCGTTCACGCAGGAACGCATCCGCTTGCGCGTGAGCCATGCGTCCGACACAGCAAGTCTGCTGCTTGATCTGCGCGATGAACTACTCGCACTGCAAGCCGCCGACGCCAAGGCGTGCGAGACAACGTTGCTGATCCATCCGGGCGTGCTCGGCGATTTCCTCGACTTCAACGATTTCCTCGACGACGCCGATGCGTTGCTGGAGGAGCTCGATCTCGAGGGCGAAATCCAGGTCGCCAGCTTCCATCCCGATTATCAGTTCGCCGACGCGCATGCGGATGCGGTCGAGAACTGCACGAACCGTTCGCCCTACCCGACCCTGCACTTGCTGCGCGAATCGAGCATCGACCAGGCCGTCGAATCGGGCATCGATACCGACGCGATCTACCAGCGCAACATCGAAACCCTGCGTGGACTTGGACCGGAAGGCTGGCAGGCGCTCTGGCACGACGATCCCCGGTGCAAAATAGACCGGCTTCAATAGGCTCGGGGCGTTCGGCGACTGCGTTGCCGCTGAGACGCGGCGTTCGGCCAAGACACTGTTGAAGGCACGGCACGGAGATTGACGCTCGGCGTTTCACTCGCGACGATCGACGGACCGACGACCGCACACTCGATGATGGCAGGAGGGATTCGCCCCATGGCAAGACAACGAAAGCCCCACGAAGCACAGCTCATTGGCCAGGCGCTCGCGGAACAGGCGCTGAAACGCCGCCGCAAAGTCGCGAAGGCCCGCAAGGCGGCCATAGCAGCGCACGCCGTGCCGCTCACGCGCAAGATCACGGCCAGCGGCGCGGGAGCGCTGCACTCCACGATGGTGCTCAGCTCGACCAGCGCAGGTGTCCTCATCGCAGAGGGCGACAGCTGGTTCGACTACCCGTTCAACGATGTGCTGTCGGATCTCGACGACTACCATGGCTACGATGTGGAGTCGGCGGCGCACAAAGGCGACACGGTGGAAGACATGGCCTATGGCAACGGCCAGCTCGACGATTTCTCGCGGCGCATCGAGAAAGTCCTGCGCGGCGCAAGGAAGCCCAGGGCGATCCTGCTTTCCGGCGGCGGCAACGACATTGCGGGCGATGTGCTCGGCATCTTCATCAACCACGCGGCATCCAGTATTGCCGGGCTCAATGATTCGGTCATTGATGGCGTCATCGACCAGCGCATCAAGGACGCCTACATCACGATCATCCAGGCAGTGACCACGCTGTGTGAAGAGCTTGTCGGCGAGACGATTCCGATCGTCGTGCATGGCTACGACTATCCGGTGCCGGACGGACGCGGCGTTCTCGGCGGTTGGGCGTTCCTGCCCGGGCCCTGGCTGGAACCGGGTTTCCGCGAGAAGGGTTTCAACGCGATGGCGACGCGTATCGCCATGATGAAGACGCTGATCGACCGCTTCAACACGATGCTGGCCGCGGTTTGCGCCATGCCGGCCTACACACACGTCACCTATCTGGACCTGCGGCAGACGCTCTCTACGGGTTCCAACTACAAGGATTGGTGGGCCAACGAACTGCATCCGTCACCGAAAGGCTTCCGCGCAGTGAGCGACAAGTTCGCTGCGGTGATCGCGTCCCTGCCCTGATGCAATCGCTTTTTTGCGTTGACGTTCTCGCAAAAGTGATTAGGATTTGCCGCACGGGGCTACCTGCGCAGGCAGCGCCCTCCCATTCCACCGACACGAGGAGCACCCCATGAAGGGCATGGACCAGAAAAAGAGCGACAAGAAGAAGCCGGAAAAGACCCTGAAGGAAAAGCGTACCGAGAAGGACGCCAAGAAAGCCGCCAAGGGACGTTAACCCGGACGTTGAAGCCAGCGGTCAAACCCGGAGCGCGTAGCGCCCGGGTGTTTCAGGATACGGTCGCGCCCGACACCGCTGCACGCAGGGCTGTTGGGCGCGGCATGCACCTATTGCAGCGAGCGTGATCGACCCTGGTGGTATCGGCTGCAATTGATGCGAATCAGTGCGCCGTTGCGCTATTCATCGGCACCGGTGCGCTGCCAGGACGCCAGAAATCGCGCTGGATGATTTCCACCAGCGCTGCCGTATAGCGCTGCGCGTCGGCTGCCGACAGGTGCGACCACTCGGGTTGCTCCAGTCCCTGCAATGGCGGGTAATCCTGGAAGTGGATGCCGGGTACGCCCGTGCGTTGGAGCAGTGCGTCCCAAGTGGTCGCGCGCGGAAATACGTGATCCTCGAATTCCAGATACGGCCCCGTACTCGGCGGGCGCACGAACAGCATCTGCACACCGCGCGCGCGCAGCTTGGCCACGGCATCGACCGCACGCTGCAACTGCTGATCGATCAGCTTCTGCACCTTTTCTGGCGTATCCATGGTCGGCGGCGGCGGCCCATGCAGGGTTTCCAGCCAGATGCTGCGCGCCAACTCGCGATACGCGGGATCGGTTTCCAGCTTGCTCCAGATATGTGTGTTGCGATCGGCGTCGGACACGCGCAATTCGCGCACGGTGGTCTTCCGGCTCATGCCAGGGCGCAGCGGCCAGTCCTGCCGGCGAATCACGGCCGCCAGCGCGAAATCGGATCCATCGAACGCGAAGTACGGTTCCAGCAGATGCATCGACAACCAGTTGCCACTGCGCTGCGACGGACTTTGCTTGTGATAGAACGGCACCACGTCGCCACGGTAAGCGAAGCCGCTGAAGAACAATTGCGGCGCCACGCCGATCAGCAGGCGGCCGGTGAAGTTCGGATCAGCCGCCAGGTCCTCCAGCACAGGCACCGATGAGGTGCCTTCGATAGCAA
>JBDSNK010000220.1:0-16734 GCA_039915385.1 Dokdonella sp. | reverse complement strand
AGGCGCGCGTCGCCTTTCTTGGCTTCAAGGACGCGCTCGGCGTGTATGGTTTCCCGCTCGACAAGACGCTCGATTCGGTCAAGACCGAAGTTGTCTCCAACGATGGCAAGACCGCCAAGGTCAAGGTCAACTACAGCTTGTTCGATGCACCGCTGAGCGTCGAGACCGAGATGGTAAATCTCGATGGCCGTTGGTACGGCAAGCACGCAATCGAGAAGCTCAACGAGAAGAATGCAGCTGAAGTCCCGGCCGTCGTCGCTCCTCCTGCAGCTGAGCAGCCCGCGACCGCTCCCGCCGAGCAACACTGAGGTTGATGCATCGACGCGCGGCTGGCATGGGCAAGCCGCGTGTCGCACACTAAAATCGGACCATGAACGATACCGATCCGGCGCTGCGCCCGACGACGGCCGCGCAAGCGCCGGCTTGGCTCAACGCATTCGGTGCAATGCTGCGACCATGGCTGCGCATCCATCGCACGCCGGTGGATGCACAGGCGTTGCTGCCCGAGGATGCGCGACCGACGATCTATGTCGTCGAGCGCTATGGCCTTTCCGATACCCTGATTCTCGAGCAGGCCTGCTTGGAAGCGGGTCTGCCTTCGCCCTATGCTGCCGCCGATCGGTTGCCGATCAAACGCGGCCGCGCGGTCGTCGCATTGTCGCGTCGACCGCGCGTATTCGGTCGCCAGCCGCATCCGACGCGTTCGGAAACCCTGAGCCTGCTGGCCGACATCGTGCGTGCTGATCCGCAGAAGGACGTGCGCCTGGTGCCGGTATCGATCTTTGTCGGCCGCGCACCCGATCGCAAATCGGGCTGGTTCAGCGTGTTGTTCTCGGAAAACTGGGTCGTCGTCGGTCGCTTCCGTCGTCTGCTCGCACTCGCGTTGAACGGGCGCGACACGCACGTCCAGTTTGCGGCACCGGTGAGCTTGCGCGAAGTCATCGCCGATCAGCCGGACGCAGAGCGCGGTGTACGCAAGCTGCAACGCATCCTGCGTGCGCATTTCCGTCGCATCCGCGCGATCGTGATCGGACCGGATCTCTCGCATCGCCGCACCGTTGTCGATGCGCTGCTGAATGCCGAGCCGGTGCGTGCGGCGATTGCGACGGCAGCGAGCAAGGACCGCGTCAGCGAAGGGAAGGCACGTGAACGCGCGCGCAGCTATGCGATGGAGATTGCGGCCGACTATTCGCATCCGGTCGTACGCTCGATCTCCTTCATGCTGCATGCGTTCTGGAACTAGCTCTACGACGGTGTCGAAGTCCATCACTTGAATACCGTACGCGAAGCGGCGGCAGGCCATGAAATCATCTATGTACCCTGCCATCGTAGTCACGTGGACTACCTGCTGTTGTCGTATCAGCTGCTCAACAACGGCATCGCGATTCCGCACATTGGCGCTGGCGTCAACCTCAATTTGCCTGTGATCGGACCGATCCTGCGTCGCGGCAGTGCGTTTTTCCTGCGCCGCACGTTCAAGGGCGATCCGCTCTATTCGACCGTTTTCCGCGAATACATCAGCCAGCTCTTCGCGCGCGGGGTTCCGCTCGAATACTTCATCGAGGGCGGTCGATCGCGCACGGGTCGCCTGCTCAGCCCGCATGGCGGCATGTTGTCGATGACCCTGCGCAGTTTCCTGCGCGAATCGCGGCGCCCGGTGGTGTTCCAGCCGGTCTATATCGGTTACGAGAAAATCATGGAGGGCGACGCCTACATCGGCGAGCTGTCGGGAAAACCGAAGGAAAAGGAATCGCTATTCAGTTTTCTGCGCGCGTTCGGTGTGCTGCGCAAGCGCTACGGCCGCGTCGCGCTGAATTTCGGCGAACCGATCCAGCTGGTCGCGTTGCTCGATGAGGTAGCGCCGGACTGGCGTACGGCGACGCACGACCCGGACACCAAACCGGAGTGGTTGAAGCCGACAGTCGACGTGCTGGCCGAACGCATCCAGCGCAACATAAACCGTGCGGCGCACGTGAATCCGATCAATCTGCTCGCAGTCGCGCTGCTCGCGACACCGAAGCATGCGATGGCCGAGGCCGACCTCATCGCACAGCTCGATCTGTGCAAGACCCTGCTCACGGCGCTGCCCTACTCCGATCGCGTCACAATCACGCCGCAGTCTTCAGCCGAAATCATTGCCTACGGCGAAAAGATGCAGTGGATCCGTCGAGTCGCGCATCCGCTCGGTGATGTGCTCACCGTGGAGGAAAAACAAGGCGTCCTGCTCAGCTATTTCCGCAACAACGTGGTGCATCTTTTCGCGACGGCGGCCTGGGTTGCCTGTTGTTTCCTCAACAACCGTCGCCTTGCGCGCACATCGATACAGCGCCTGGGTCGGTTGGTTTATCCATTCGTACAGGCTGAGTTGTTCCTGCCCTGGAATGAAGAAGAATTTGGCGAACGCATCCAAGCCACCCTGGATTTCTTCATTTCGCAGGGACTGATGCAAGCGGATGCCGACGGACGCATCATGGAGCGCGGTCCTGGCCAGAGCGATCCGGCGTTCCGCCTGCGCGCACTCGCACACAACTTGCTGCCGGCGATCGAGCGCTACTACATCGGTCTTGCCTTGCTCGTGAAGAACGGTCCGCACACCCTCTCCGCCGGTGAACTCGAGAACCTGTGCTTCCTGACAGCGCAGCGTCTGTCCCTGCTGCATGAACTCAACGCGCCGGAGTTCTTCGACAAGTCGCTGTTCCGCGGCTTCATTCAGAAGCTGCGCGAACGTCGTGTGATTTGGGCCGACGCAAACGGCAAGCTCGAATTCAACGCTGAACTCGAAACCGTTGCCAAAGACGCGCGCGTGATTCTCAGTCGCGAGATCCGCCATGGCATCCTCAAGCTTACGCCGGAAAAGCAGGCGCAGTTGAGCCGCCAATCCGCCGACGCGGACAACGCCGCTTAAGCGTCCAGATCCGGAATCAGCTTGTTCTCGAGATACGCGATCATGTCCTTCAGGCGCAGCTTGCGTTTCTTCATGCGCGTCAGCAGAAGTTCGTCACAGCCGAGGCCGACCGGCAGGCGAGCGATTGCAACATCGAGGTCGCGGTGCTCGATGCGCAGTTCGGTCAGTTTTCGCACGATCTCGGCGGGATCTTCGTTGGTCATGGTGGGGCTCGCGATCTGCCGATTGTAGTCCCGTGCCATGGCGGTGTAGGAGCGGCTTCGGCCGCGATCCTTTGCATGTTTTCATCGAAACGCATCGCGGCTGAAGCCGCCCCAACGACCTATTCGCAGTGGCGCGCGGCCGCTGCAACTTTTTCGGCAGTGAAACCGAAGAATTCGAACAGCGTGCTGCCGGGCGCCGATTCACCGAAACGATCGATGCCGACGACGGTGCCGTTACCGCGCACGTATTTCCACCACAGTGCAGTAACGCCTGCTTCGATCGCGATCTTCGGAATCGCGGTCGGCAGCACCGACGCGCGATAAGCGTCATCCTGGCGATCGAAGGTCTCTGTCGACGGCATCGACACCACCCGTGTCGGGATACCTTCGGAGACGAGGATTTTTTGCGCCGCCAGTGCGAGCCCGACTTCGGAACCGGTCGCGATCAGGATGCGCTGCGGGGCTCCGCCTTCGGCCTCGGCCAGCACGTAGCCGCCGCATTCAATTGCCGCGATCTGCGCATCGCTGCGTGGCACGAAGGGCAGGTTCTGACGCGACAGGATCAAGGCGGTCGGTGCCTTGCGCCGTTGCAGCGCGAGTTTCCACGCAAGCGCGCTCTCGACCGTGTCGCAGGGACGCCACACCTCAAGATTCGGAATCAGGCGCAGACTTGATACGTGTTCGACCGACTGATGCGTCGGACCGTCTTCTCCGAGGCCGATGGAGTCGTGCGTGAACACGTGGATCACGCGCAGGTTCATCAGCGCCGCCATGCGGATCGCGTTGCGGCTGTAGTCGCTGAAGGTGAGAAAGGTGCCGCCGAACGGTATGTAGCCACCGTGCAGCGCGACGCCATTCATGATCGCGGCCATGCCGAATTCGCGCACGCCGTAACTGATGTGACGACCTGTACCCGCGCCCAGGAGCAGAGGCGCATTTTTCCACAAGGTGAGATTCGAATGCGTCAGGTCGGCCGATCCGCCGAGCATCTCGGGCAAGGCGGGCGCGAATGCTTCGATTGCGAGCTGGCTAGCCTTGCGCGAAGCGACGGTCTCGGCCTTCTCCTTCGCATCGGCGACGAGTTTTGCTGCGACCGCCTCGAAATCTGCGGGCAGATCCCCGGCAAGGCGGCGAGCAAATTCCTGTGCAAGAGCGGCATGAGCAGACGCATACGCCGTATGGCGGGTATTCCACTCGGCCTCGAAAGCAGCACCGGATGTCCGCGCATCCCAGCCTGCGTAAATATCGGCCGGGATCTCGAACGGCGCATACGGCCAGTGCAGCGCGGTGCGCGTCGCCGCCAGCTCGTCGGCACCGAGCGCTTCGCCATGCGCTTTCGCGGTGCCCGCGCGCGTGGGTGCGCCCTTGCCGATCACGGTGCGGCACAAGATGAAACTCGGTTGACTCGTATTTGTCTTCGCTTCGGTGATCGCGCGATCGACCGCGTCGACATCATGCCCATCGATCGGCCCGATCACCTGCCAGCCATAGGCGCGGAAACGCGCCGCGCTGTCGTCGGTGAACCAGCCCTGCACCTGACCGTCGATCGAGATGCCATTGTCGTCGTACAGCACGATGAGCTTGCCCAGCTGCCAGGTACCAGCAAGCGCGCAGGCCTCGTGCGAGATGCCTTCCATGAGGCAGCCGTCGCCGAGGAACACATAGGTGTGATGATCGACGATCGTCTGGCCGGGCTGGTTGAACTCGGCACCGAGCAGCTTCTCGGCGAGTGCGAAGCCGACCGCGTTGGCGAGACCTTGGCCGAGCGGACCCGTTGTCGTTTCAACGCCAGGTGTCACGTCAACCTCGGGATGGCCCGGTGTTTTCGAATGCAGCTGGCGGAAATTTTTCAGCTCGTCCATTGGCAAGTCGTAGCCACTCAGATGCAGCAGCGCGTACTGCAACATCGAGCCGTGTCCATTGGAGAGCATGAAGCGATCGCGGTCGGGCCAGTGCGGATTGGCCGGGTTGTGGCGCAGATGTCGCGTCCACAGTGCGACCGCGATCTCTGCCATGCCCATCGGCATTCCGGGGTGCCCTGACTTTGCCTTTTCGACCGCGTCGGCGGCGAGGAAGCGGATCGCGTTGGCCAGGCGTGCGGTGTCGACACCGGATGGGGTACTGCTCATGCAATGCGCTCCAGATAACAAGGCCTTGCCTCGAGCGCTCAAGAGCGCAGCAGACGACCGGCGTGAAAGGGGGTGTCGCCCGGGTTCCGTCCCGGAGCGCAGGCGGCGAGGGCGCCTGCGCCAGAACAGCGAATTTTGCCGCATCACAGGCGGCGGCGGAAGTGAAACCGGCGCGTGTATCGGACTTTGAGACGGCGCCGACTACAATGCGCGGTTCGACGTGTGCCGATCCTCCCGGATCGTCAGGATCCTATGAACGCAATCACCAACCGCAAGCACGAATACGAAGCCGCCAAGCTGGCCAAGCGCTTGCGCCACGAGGTCGGCCAGGCGATCGCCGATTTCAACCTGATCGAGGACGGCGATCGCGTGATGGTGTGCCTGTCTGGCGGCAAGGATTCCTACACGCTGCTCGATATCCTGCTGAAACTGCAGGCAAAGGCGCCGATTCGTTTCGAGCTGGTGGCGGTGCATCTGGACCAGAAGCAGCCGGGCTACGGTCCGACAGTGCTGCCCAACTACCTGCGCGAACTCGGCGTGCCCTTCCACATCATCGAGCAGGACACCTACAGCGTCGTCAAGCGCGTGATTCCGGAAGGCCGCACGATGTGCAGCCTGTGTTCGCGCCTTCGTCGTGGCGCGTTGTACGAGTTTGCCGCGGAACACGGGTTCAGCAAGATCGCGCTCGGCCACCATCGCGACGACATCATCGAAACCCTGTTCCTGAATCTGTTCCATCAGGGCACGCTCAAGGCGATGCCGCCCAAGTTGCGCTCGGACGACGGACGCAACGTCGTGATCCGCCCGCTGGCGTACTGCGCCGAGGACGATATTGCCGAATACGCGGTGCAATGCCGTTTTCCGATCACGCCCTGCAATCTCTGCGGCTCGCAGGAGAACCTTCAGCGCAAGGCGATCAAGGCGATGCTGACCGAGTGGGAGAAGAAATTTCCAGGTCGTACCGAAAGCATTTTCCGTTCACTGCGAAACGTTGAACCTTCGCATCTGGCGGATACGTCACTGTTTGATTTCGCCGGGCTCGGCGCGCGCTCCGCCGCACCGCTCGACCTGCACGCGTGGGCGGCAGGCAGCGAAAACAATTGAGCCAGCTGGCCATCAAGGCTGGTATTCCCCTTTCCTTCAACCCCGACGGGCTCAGGCTCGTCCAATGGCTACCAATCTCTATGTTCTTCCGCAATCTCAGCCTGTTCCGCTTTCCCGAAAGTGTCAGCAAGATCCTCAAGAATCTCCCAAAACATCTTGAGTCGCAGCGATTGCGCGAATGCGGGCCGATGGAGCTATCCACGCGCGGTTTCGTCTCGCCGTTCGGGCGCGATAGCGACGAGCTCGTGCATCAATTTGGTGCATTTTCCCTGGTCACCGTGGGCGCCGAAGAGCGTCTGCTGCCAAGTGTCGTGGTCAACGAAGCCCTCGCTGAAAAGCTCGCCCGGATCACCGAAAAAGAAGCCCGCCGGATTGGGGGAAAGGAACGCAAGCGACTGAAAGAAGAAGTGATTTCAGAACTGTTGCCGCGCGCCTTCATACGCCCGTCACGGTTCTCTGCTTATCTGGACGCGGAAAAAGGCTGGTTTGTCGTCGACAGCTCGAGCCGAAAGGCGGCCGAGGATGCGGTCAGCGAGGTTCGCGGAGCACTGGGGCGGTTTCCGGCCACGCCAATGGCACCTGAAGAATCGCCGCGGGCGTTGATGACGGGCTGGCTGATTGGTGGCAAGCTGCCGCAAGGATTGGTGCTGGGGGAGGAATGCGAATTGCGCGATCCGGCCGAGGCTGGCGCGATCGTCCGCTGTCGTCGCCAAGACCTTGAATCGGACGAAGTCAGGGAGCATTTGAAGTCGGGCAAGCAGGTGTTTCAGCTTGGCCTGGTGTTCGACGACCGCGTCAGTTTCGTGTTGGGTGAGGATCTCGTCGTACGCAAGCTCCGTTTCCTCGATGTGGTGCTGGATCAGCTCGGCGAGGACAGTGCAGAGTCCGCGCGGGCCGAACTGGATGCCAGCTTTGCGTTGATGACGCTCGAATTGAAGAATCTGTTCGAGCATCTTGAGATTTGGTTTGGATTGCCCCGTCCCGGCGAGCGCGATTGACGCCTTCGACGGATCAGCTGGAGTAGAGAAGTGGACCTTGCGAACGACTACCTTGAACTGGCGATGCCGGCCGGCGAGACGATCAAGGTCCTGCGCAAGAGCCACCCGCAGGCGCGTCGGCTGCGCCTCACCGTAACGCCCGGCGGCGCGCGCGTGACCTATCCCGAAGGCACGCACCCGGCCCAGGTATTTGCATTCCTGCGCAAACACGGGGAATGGCTGGAGCGCAAGCTCGATGAACTGAGTCTTGGCGCGGCTCCGCCGCCGCTGAAACTCAGTGCGGCAACGGTGATGCCGCTGCGTGGCGAAACCACGCGCCTGTCGTGGCGCGACGGCCCGTATCCGCGCATCGAACAGATCGACGATCGCCTCGTGCTGACTTTGCCGAGACCGCATGGCAAGTCGAGTTTGCCCGCGGCGCGCGCGTTGTTGCGCTCATTCCTTGAAGCGCAGATCCGCCGCGACGTCAGCCGTTATCTTGCCCGCTATTGTCCCGAACTCGATCGGGCGCCGACTGCGGTCAAACTGCGTCCGCTGAAAAGTCTCTGGGGCAGCCTGGACACGCGTGATCGTGTAACCCTCGATCTTGCATTGGCGCTCGCGCCGCCTGCTGCGTTGCGCTATGTCGTCGTGCATGAGCTGTGTCATCTGCGCATTCGCAGCCATGCGCCGCGCTTCTGGGCCTTGGTCGAAAAGCTGTATCCGGAATGGCGCGAGCAGCGTGAATGGCTGCGCATTCATGGTCAGGCTCTGAAAGCAGAGCTCAATCGTCTGCTCCAGCCAAGCGCCAGCTGACGTTGCGTCTTTGGGTGATGCTGCGGCCAGGACTGCAAGGCATCCGTGGAATCCTCTCAGCGTCGGCACCTTAGTTTACGCAATCGCGCGAAACTCGCGGATTGCGCGCGCAACTGCTTCTGCATCTTCCAGATGCAGGTGATGATGCCCCGACAGCCGCACAACGCGGATGTCGGCGATCTGTGCCGCTCGCGCGTCCATCATTTCACGAGCTAGATAGCTCGTCGCTGGATCGGCCAGCACGAGCAGTGTGCGCGCACGAACGCCGGCCAGCATCGCGAGTATCTGCTCCTCGGTATAGCGCTGCGGGCTGGCAAGCGTCAGACGCGCGTCCGACGACCAGACATAGCCACCGTCGACCTCGGTAACGCCGCGTTCAACCAGCGCGCGTGCAGCTGACTCGGACAGGTCATTCGCCGCGATCCGCGCAGCGATTGCACTGTCGATGTCCGCAAAAACCCGCAACGGTCGGCGCGTGGCGAATGCAGCGCGCTGATCGAGCGAGCGCCGCAGTTGCGCCAACGAGTCCTTCGCCGGTGTGGCCAGCGGCCCCAGGGCCTCGATCAGAAGGAGTTCGTTGACGCGTTCCGGGTACAGGGCGGCGAACAGGCTCGCAAGCGTGCCGCCCAGCGAATGGCCGAGAAGGTCGCTGCGCTCCCAGCCGAAGTAATCGAGCGTCGAACGGATTTCCTCGAAATAGTCGACGTAGTGGTACCAGACGCCATTCGGCGCGTGTGAAGAACGTCCGTGGCCACGCAGATCGAGCGCGACTATACGGTTGTTGTTTGCGAGCTGTGGTGCAAGTCGATCAAAGCTGCCGGCATTGTCTAGCCAGCCGTGCAAGGCGAGGAGCGGCGGCAGCGCGGGATCGCCCCAGCACTTCACTGCCAGCGTCGCATTGGGAAATTTTATCCGCTGCTCTTCAGCGTCGCGCATCTTGGTCGCGCAGTTGCAGATATCGCGCCTGAGTCGTCGCAGGCTGCGCCGAAGCACGAGCACTGTCCCAGGCGGGGTCGAATTCGGCCCAGCCTTGGCCTTGCCGCAGGATCAGATCGGTCAGCGCGGCCACATGATCATCGCCCGAGTTCAGCGCCGGGATGTATTCGAATCGTTCTCCGCCCGCGCGCAGGAAGCGCGCATGGTTCGCCAGCGCGATCTCCTCGAGCGTCTCCAGGCAGTCGATGGCAAAACCGGGGCATACGACCTGGATGTGCTTCACGCCTTGCGCCGGCAGCGCGTCGAGCGTTGCTTCGGTGTAGGGCCGCAACCACGCAGCACGGCCGACGCGCGACTGGAACGTCACGATCAACTCCTCGTCGCCAAGGCCGAGTCGCTCGCGCAACCGGCGAGCGGTCGCCTGGCATTGACAGAAATACGGGTCGCCGGCTCGAAAATACTTTTGCGGAATGCCGTGATAGGACAGCATCAGGCGCGCTGCGCGCCCATGCCGTTGCCAGTGGGCCTCGATGCTGCGAGCAAGTGCTTCGATGTAACGCAACTCGGCGTGGTAGTCGGCGACAAAGCGAAATTCGGGCACCCAGCGCCAGCCAGCGAATTCGCGCGCAACTTCATCCAGCACCGAAGCAGTGGTCGTTCCAGAGTATTGCGGAAACAATGGCACCACCAACAGCCGCCGGACTCCGCTGGCGGCCAGCTCGCGCAAGGTGACGCCAATGGCCGGATTGCCATAGCGCATGGCATGGCGAACCACGATGGGTCCAGGTCGGTGGGCGGCCAGGGAAACTTGCAACTTTTCCGTCAGCGCGGCAGTGCCGGTCGCGAGGGGCGAGCCCTGCGCGGTCCAGATCTTCGCGTACAGAGCCGCCGAGCGCGCCGGCCGGATACGCAGAATCACACCGTGCAAAACCAGTCGCCATAGCCAGCGCGGCAATTCGACGATGCGTGGATCGGCGAGGAATTGCGCCAGATAGCGACGCACGGCACGCTTGGTCGGTGCGTCCGGCGTGCCAAGATTGACCAGCAGCACGGCCGCGGCCGGCGCACTGTCATGCCGATATTGGGGCTGTCCAAAAAAACGAGGCATCGTTTGGGGGCCGGAACTGCGCGGACAGGGCTGCACTCAGGGACGGGTCGCGGACCGATGTGTCCGGTCGCAGCCAAGGTTTTGACGCCCTTGGGATTGCTGCTAGACTCGGACCGCCACCGCGGACCACCGTGGGGCAGACGATTCCCTATAACGATAACACGCCGCCATGCGCTCACTGACCCGCTTTATCGCGGCAGGGATGCTTGCCGTTTCCGCATTCGCCGCCAATGCGGCGACGATCGCCTACGGAGAGGCGTTCGATACGCTGTACCGGATCGATCTCGACGCACGTCAGGCGACGCGCATTGGTGTCGCGGGCATGTATGCCGGACAAACCATCGGAAACATCAGTGGATTGACGACGGCGGTTGACGGCAGCCTCTATGCGATCGCGGGCGCGACCAAGTTCCTGTTGAAGATCGATGCGACGGGCGGCCTAGCCACCGTGGTCGGCGATCTGGGTCTGCGCGGTTCCGGTTCCGGTCAATTCGATGCGCTCGACCTCGGCATGACAGCCGACTGCAGCGGCAATCTCTGGCTGTCCTCGGGTGTCTTGAAACAATTGTGGAAGGTCGATTCAAAAACCGGAGCGACGACGCTGGTTGGTTCGACCGCCCATCCAATCGCCGGTCTCGTCTTCCGCGCCGGTACGCTCTATGGCAGCGGCAGCCGAGAAGACCATGGCTTCTACCGGGTCGATCAAGAGAGCGGCATCGCGGCACTGATAGGTACGTTTGGACCTTCCGCTTCGTCGGCAATCAACTCAGTTTCGATGAGCTTCGATGACCAAGGCGTCCTGTGGGCGGTCCTCAACTACGTACCGCCGACCACCGGCTCCGTCACTCCGGACTGGAGCGATCTTGCGAAGATCGACCCCGCAACCGGCGCAATGACCGTACTCGGCCCGATCACCGGACCCGATTCGCTGCGCCAGGCTGGAATGAAGGGTTTCACAATCGCGCCCAACCAATGCGCGGGACCTGCGGCGTCGGCGACCGAGGCGCCGGTCGGATCGCCATGGGCGATGACCCTGCTCTGCGGGTTGCTCGCAGCAGCGGCTCTGTACAACTCGCCTCATCACCGGCGTAGTCGCGCTTAGACGCATAGCCGCACGCAGCTTCACCGCCGGCTCAGGTCCGGTTGCGTACCGTTGCGAGAGATACCATCCCGGAGACAACGATGCGACGTGCCTTATTCACGCTGATGTTTGCTCTTTTCGCGATCAACACGCTGTCCGCAATCGCTGGCGAAGATGAAGACAAGCGTGCTGACAACGCGGTACGCGTGCTGAAAGAAGTGATGCAGGCACCGGACAAGGCGATTCCGCGCGACTTGCTGCAGAACGCCCACGCGATTGCGGTCATACCCGACGTCATCAAAGCGGGCCTGGTCATTGGCGGTCGCCATGGCAATGGAGTGATCGCGGTGAAGACGCGCGACGGAACCTGGTCGAACCCGAGTTTCATCGGCCTCACCGGCGGCAGCATCGGATTCCAGGCCGGTGTTTCCTCGACCGACGTGATTCTGGTGTTCCGCACCCAGCGCGGAGTGGATTCAATCGTGCACGGAAAGTTCACGATCGGCGCTGACGCGTCCGCCGCTGCCGGTCCCGTCGGTCGTTCCGCACAAGCAGCGACCGACGCGCAGCTCAAGGCTGAAATCTATTCCTATTCGCGCGCACGCGGCCTGTTTGCCGGGGCGGCGCTCGATGGCACGGCGCTTACGATCGACAACAGCGCCAACCAGTCGGTTTACGGCGATGGCGTCACCGTGCGCCGAATCTTCGACGGCGGTGTCAGCAATGTTCCGAATGCAGTCGTCGATTTCCGCGACCGCCTCGAGGAGTACACTACGCAGCAATAGCTGGAGCGCCTGCGGAATCTGTTACGGGAACGTCTTCTACGACGTCCTGCGGTTCGTCCCCTGGCGCCGTTTGAAAAAGAATGTCCAACCCGCACCGACGCGGGTTTGGCGTCGATATTCTGCTCAGAGGAACGTGTCATGGGTGCATTTAGTATTTGGCATATGCTGGTTCTGCTTGCCATCGTGGCTCTCGTCTTCGGCACCAAGCGGTTGCGCAACATTGGCGAAGATGTCGGCTCCGCGATCAAGAGCTTTCGTAAAGGCATGCAGGACGGTGACGGTGATTCGCAGCCACAACTGAAGGCTGATCCGCCGCCGGCGGCGCAGACAACGAACGACAACAAGTCCGACCGCGTCGGCTGATACTGATCCGCACGATCGGCATCCGATCGCAGTACCGTCTTTTCGGAATACACCCATGTTCGACATTGGCTTCAGCGAGATAGCGCTGATCGCGGTCGTTGGCCTGCTCGTACTCGGACCGGAACGCCTGCCGAAAGTCGCGCGCACGACCGGGGCGCTGGTGAGGCGTGCCCGCTCCAGCTGGCAAAACGTGCGCAACGAGATCGAGCGCGGATTCGCAGCGGAAGACTTGAAGAAGACGATGAGCGAGACGCGCAACGCAGCAGATCTGCGTGCGGACTTGAGCGCCGCGTCGACTGACATCCAAAATTCCCTGCAGGGATCCGCTGCCCCTCCCCGGACCCCGTCGGCCGATGAGCGAAGCTGATCGCCAGGAGGAGGAGGGCGGCGAGCAGTCGTTCATCTCTCACTTGGTGGAATTGCGCGAGCGCCTGCTAAAGGCGGTTGCGGCCGTTGTGCTGGTCCTCCTCGCGCTGCTGCCATTTGCCAACAAACTTTATGGTTGGCTCGCGCTGCCGTTGATCCGTCACCTGCCGCAAGGCGGCACGATGATTGCGACCGAGGTCGCATCGCCGTTCCTGACGCCGCTCAAGCTCGCATTTTTTGTCGCGCTGATCATTGCAATCCCGGTCGTGCTCTATCAGCTTTGGGCGTTCGTTGCGCCGGGTCTGTATCGCAACGAGAAACGCCTGGCCGTGCCTATTCTGGTATCAGCAGTCATCCTGTTCTACATCGGCTGTACCTTCGCGTACTTCCTGGTGCTGCCAGCGGTATTCACCTTCATGACGGCTGTCGCGCCGGCCGGCGTTTCAGTGATGCCGGATATCGGGCGCTATCTCGATTTTGTGCTGATGCTGTTCCTCGCGTTTGGCCTGTGTTTTGAAGTGCCCGTGGTACTGGTCATCCTGGTCGCCCTTGGCGTGGTCAGCACAGAGCAGCTCGCGCAAAGCCGGCGCTATGCGATCGTCGGTTCGTTCGCCATTGCCGCTGTGCTGACGCCGCCGGATGTGCTGTCACAGACGATGCTCGCCATTCCGATGTGCCTTCTTTATGAAGTTGGCATCATCGGAGCCCGCACGCTGACCGGTGGCGGTCCCTCGGCACAATCTGCGACGGGCGAACGAATCGACTCTTGATTCCGCTCCAACTTGTCGGAAAATAAAGGAAAAAATAGCATCACCTGGTCACAAAACGTCACACTGTCGCGCACCCGCCCGTATCGAATGCCGTTCGCCGCACAGTTACACTTATGCACGAGGCAGAATCCTTGCCGTTTTGCAAAATTGCGGTGGAAAACATGAAAAAGAACATGGTGCAGAAAGACGACGCACGCGATGCCAGCCTGCGTGTGTCCAAGCAAGTACGTGACAGTCTCAAGGCCGCTGCTGCGGTGATGGGGCGACCGCTTTACGATGTCACCAACCAGGCGATCAGCGACTATCTTTCCGGCTTGAAACTGGGTGATCCGCTGGCCGCGATCCGCCGTTCCGCGCGCGCGCGCCGAGCCTGAAGACGCACCAGGTCGCGCTGCTTGTGCGATGTGTCAAGCGGTCGGCGCCGGCCCTGTGCGCGCGATTTCGCGGAAACGACGGAGCAATCGTCGTGCAATGGGCGCCGGCGCATCGGCGCGATCGGTACAGCAGTCGGAAGGACAATCGCCATTGGCCGCGATGCGTCGACGCTGCAAATAGCCGCGCATGATCTCGACGCTGAATTCCGGATGGAACTGCAATCCCCAGACGCGCGGTGCATAGCGCACGGCGTGATGCGGGTCATGCGCCGAGCGCGCCAACGTGACCGCTCCTGCGGGCAGTTCAAGCACGCTCTGTTGATGCGAGGCATGCGCCATGAAACTCGACGGCGATGCTTGCAGCAGGGCATCGTCTGCGGCGGCGGCGAGGCGTTCGATGCCGACCGTGCCAACCTCACGCCCGCTCGGGTGATAGTCGACGCGGCCACCGAGCGCGTGTGCCAGCAGCTGATGTCCGTAGCAGACACCGAGTACCGCGGTCCCCTTGTCGATCGTCGCGCGCAGCCAAGCTGCGGTGTCTTCGCTCCAGCGCAGGCGCTCACTGACCATCGCGGGCGACCCGGTCACGATCACACCAGCATAGCCACGCGTGTCGGCGGGCAACTCCTCGCCGCTATCGACGCGCGCAATATCCATTTCCGTGCGATGCAGTCCGAGGCCGCGCTGGAACCAGTCCGGAAAATCCCCGCGCCGCGCGCGCAATTCCGGCAACGTGCTGCCGGTCTGCACGATGAGGAATCGCGATGCGGGTCGTGAATCAATCCGTCGGCGGAAGGACATGGATGACTTCGGGTATCGTGGTGATGCCGCGTACAACCTGTGCCGCGGCCGAGACACGCAACGGACGCATGCCTTCCTCGAACGCGGTTCGGGTCAGTTTTTCCAGATCCATGTTCGGCTGGATCAGTGCGCGGATCCCCGATGAGATACGCAGCATTTCATAGATGCCGGTACGACCGAGGAAGCCGGTCTTGCGACATTCGACGCAGCCTACCGGGCCATAGTTTTTCGCCGGCGGGGCCAAATGCCAGCGATGCGTCAGCGCCGCCCACGCTTGCACATCAAGCGGCGCCTCTGCCTTGCAATGCGGGCATAGCGTGCGCACGAGTCGCTGTGCGACGACGCCGGTCAGCGTCGACTGGATCAGATAGTTGGGTACGCCCAGATCAAGCAGGCGCGTCAGCGCACTCGGGGCGTCGTTGGTGTGCAGGGTAGACAGCACCAGATGTCCGGTCAGTGATGCCTGAACCGCCATCTGCGCGGTCTCGAGGTCGCGGATTTCGCCCACCATGATGATGTCCGGATCCTGGCGCATCAGAGTGCGCACACCTGCCGCGAAATCCAGGTCGATCGCGTTGTGTACCTGCATCTGGTTGAATTCAGGCGAAACCATTTCGATCGGATCTTCAACCGTGCAGACGTTGATATCCGGTGTCGCCAGTACCTTCAGGGTCGAATACAGTGTTGTCGTCTTGCCCGAACCGGTAGGGCCGGTGACAAGCACGATGCCGTGCGGACGATCGACGAACTCGCGCCACAGTTTCTCTTCGTCTGGCGCGAAACCGAGCTGGCGGAACTCCTTGACCACGATGTCAGGGTCGAAGATGCGCATCACGATCTTTTCGCCGAATGCGGTCGGCATCGACGAAAGGCGCAGTTCCACTTCGCGCCCGCCCTGCGAGCGTGTCTTGATGCGGCCGTCCTGCGGACGCCGCTTCTCGGCGACATCCATGCGACCGAGGATCTTGATGCGTGACGTGACGGCGGTCATCACCGGCGTCGGCAAGTCGAACACCTTCTGCATCACGCCATCGATGCGGAAGCGGATGTTGCTGGTGTCGCGGCGCGGCTCCAGATGGATGTCAGAGGCACGCTGATCGAAGGCATACTGCAGCAGCCAGTCGACGATGTGCACGACATGGCGATCATCGACGCCGACGTCACCGGCCTTTCCGAGTTCGACCAACTGCTCGAAATTGAAGATCGCGCGGCCGTCGCTGAGATCGTTCTTGGCATCCTTGGCGCGCTGGATGGAGCGCTGCACACTCCACCATTCGGTCAGATAGCGACCGACGTCGAGCGGACTGGCGACCACGCGCTGGATGTCGCGGCGCAGGATATGGCCGAGGTCGGTGATCCAGCGCGTGTCGAAGGGTTCCGAAGTGGCGAAAACGACCTGCATCTCGCTGACCGCAACCGGCAGGATGCGGTAGCGCTGCGCGTAGGCGTGGCTCACGACCTGGGTCACTGCGGACACGTCGATCTTCATCGGATCGATCTTGAGATAGGGCAGGGACGCCCGATCGGCCAGCCACTGGGTCAGTACTTCCAGACTCAGGGGTTTGTCCGGGTGGCGCCCGTCAGTGAGCTTCAGATTGGCGACAAGCACCAGCGGATGCAGTTCGGTGCGTCCGCGCGCGGTGCGTACATCGGCGCGCACGCGTTTACCGTCGGCTTCGCTGAGCACGCCATCGGCGACCAGAGCAGCAAGCGTCTCATCCAGATCAAGGCGTCGATGCAGGCCGAGTTCGGCTGCCACTGCGGGTTTCGAACCCGGCGGAATCGGAGTCACGCTGGCCATATCGTCGAATCTGCGCTGCGCATCGACCGCTATACTAGCGCGCTTTTCGCGAGCAACTTTGTGAGCCGGCGCATGCCAGGACCGACATTCCAGGAAATCATCCAGACGCTCAATGCATATTGGGCAGGCCAAGGCTGCGTGCTGATCCAGCCGCTCGACACGGAGGTGGGTGCAGGCACCTTCCATCCGGCGACGTTCTTGCGCGCAATCGGCCC
>JBDSNK010000168.1:0-14094 GCA_039915385.1 Dokdonella sp. | reverse complement strand
GGCGATGAGCGCACTAAGGGCATTACGTTTCATTCAGAGTCTCCTCTCTACGTTTTTTGGTATTCGCCACGCGTCCTGCAACCCAAAGGGACGCTCTCACACTCGTACTAGTCTACGCGAAAAAGACGCGCTAGAAACGGGCGCTTAACAAATTCCCAAGGTTGCGGGCTGTGGCGGGAGTGTAGCCACATCCTGCGGCCACAGCCACCCTCATGTGAAGATGACGTTAAGGCGCGAGTCATTCAGCTCGCGAACAGATCCAATAAACGGTGAATAGGCATTGCGTCCAGTGTTTCGCTACTGCGGCTCGCCGCAACGATCTTTTGCACGCGGTTCGCCGGCAGATGGCCCGCCAATGCCGCCTCGAACTTTGCCAGCAAAACAGGAATGCCTTCCACGCGGCGCTTGCGATGGCCGATCGGAAAGTCGATCGAAACCTTGTCGGTCGAGCTGCCGTCGTTGAAGTACACCTGCAGTGAGTTGCCGATGTAGCGCTTGTCCGGATCGAAGTAATCCTTGGTGAACTGCGGGTTCTCCTTGACCTCCATCTTCGCGCGCAGCGCGTCGATGCGCGGGTCCACAGCCACGCTGTCGGCATAGTCGTCTGCGGTCAGTCGTCCAAAGATCAGAGGCACCGCCACCATGTACTGGATGCAGTGATCACGATCAGCGTAGTTCGCCAGCGGGCCCGTCTTGTCGATGATGCGCACGCCCGCTTCCTGTGTCTCGATCACAATCTTCTCGATCTGATCAATCCTTCCGGCGACATTTGGGTGCAGCTGCATTGCGCACTCGACGGCGGTCTGTGCATGGAATTCTGCCGGGAAGCTGATCTTGAAAAGGACGTTTTCCATCACGTAACTGCCGAACGGACGCTCGAATTCGAACGCCTTGCCGTTGAACGCGACGTCGTAGAAACCCCAGGTCTTCGCCGTCAGTGCCGACGGATAACCGACGCAGCCCTTGACCGCGTTCAACGCGTGGGTGACGGCGCGGCGGCAGGCATCACCGGCGGCCCAGCTTTTGCGCGGACCGGTGTTCGGCGCGTGGCGATACGTTCGCAGCACACCGTTGTCGATCCAGCTGTGCGATACCGCATTGACGATCTCGTCTTTGCCGCCACCGAGCATCTGGGTGGCAACCGCGGTTGAAGCGAGGCGGACCAGGATCACGTGATCGAGACCGACGCGGTTGAACGAATTCTTCAGCGCATAGCAACCCTGGATTTCGTGCGCCTTGATCGCATAACCCAGCACATCGCGAACGGTCAGCTGCTTGCCGCCTTCGCGCTCGGCCTTGCGCGACAGGTAGTCGGCCACCGCGAGGATGGCGCCCAGATTGTCGGACGGATGCCCCCACTCGGCGGCGAGCCAAGTGTCGTTGAAGTCGAGCCAGCGCACCTGCACTCCGATGTTGTAGGCGGCCTGTACCGGATCCAGTTCGAAGCTGGTACCCGGAACGCGCGCGCCGCCGGCAAGCGTCGCGCCGGGGACCAGCGGGCCAAGGTGCTTGACGCATTCGGGGAACTTCATCGCGAGCATCGAGCAGGCGAGCGAATCGAGCAGCATGTAACGCGCGGTGTCGTAGGCTTCTTTCGAATCGATCTTGTAGTCGGCGACGTAGTTGGCGATGTCGACCATCGGCTGGTCAGGATCGGGCCTCACGGCAGAGCGGATGTCGTGTTGGGACATGGGATTTACCAGCCGTCGGGAAAGAGCCGCCTATTTTGCCAGAATCATGCGGCGTGCATCGACCTCGCAGGGACGTCCGGAACACTCCGGGGCGCGTTGCCGGCGCAATCTGGCGGACATCTCCACTTCTATGCGCGGCCGAACCATTGCCCGGGGTCGACCACGGCATTCTCGCGAAATCCGCAGCGAACCTTATTTTTCATACGCCCCGATATCGACGGTTGCCCCCGCAACGCGCGAGCTCCCCGCGAAATCGGATGCGCCGATCACGACGGCGCCATAGTCAAGACCAGAATCAATCGCTGGCGATCCACTGGTGATATGCAGATCCGGCGCGATCAGATCAATGATTTGCGGATTCGCGAACAGCGAATGTCCATCCTGGGCGGCTGCCGCGCGATACGCGGCAATGCTCGCGTACTGGTTGCCCTGCCACACCCAGGTCGATCCGTTCGCGCCGGCATCGGAGTAGTACAGGTTATGGTCGAGTACGGCGGGCGCCGGCGTATCGCCGGTAAACGCATACACCAGCAAGCCTCCATCGCCGGCATACACCAGATTATTCGCGAACACATTGTTGGTCGCGTGATACTGGATCTGGAATTCACCCTCGCCTGTTCCCGCCTGGTCGTTGTGGAACAGCGTATTGCCGACAATGGTCGCATGATCGGTTCCACCCACGCCGGCGGCGTAACCGCCAATCGAAATGCCTGCCGAACTGCCAAGATAGACGAGGTTGTTGCGCACGAGCACGTAACTGCTCGTGCGACTGGCATGCTCGCTTGCAACCTCGATGCCGAAGTCGACGTGATGCACCCGGTTGCGTTCGATCGTGATCCGCGTACCGCCGTCGACGTAGATACCGTCGGCGGCATACGCGTTGCCGTAGGCTGGATTGCCATACGAGCTGATGTTGTAGACCGTGGTGCCGCTGATCACGCCGTCGCGCGCCTGATCGTAGGCGGGGTCTGGCGCAACACCTTCGAAGCCGATCGCACCGATCGCGATGTTGTTGGTGTCGTGCACGGTGTTGCCGCTGATCGTCCATTGTTCCACATTGCCGTCGAGCGAGAACGACTCGCTGCAGCCCAGCACGAGATGATCGATTTCGTTGCCCGCGATCGTCAGCTGGTTGATCGATGCCGGCGCCGACGTGCCATCGACCTTGAGACCGAAAGCATTCGCCGCACAGCCGTTCCCGGTGTTGCGGATGTCATGGATGTGATTGCCGAGCAGACGAATCTGCGTACCGGCGCCAGTGAGGTAGAGACCAATCGGCACCTTGGACGTCGAGGCCGTGCTGTAGTTTCGCAGCTCGAAACCCTGCACGGTCACGTAACTCGCATCAACGATGGTGATCAGGCCGTTCTGACCGTTGGGTATCGCAAGTCCCGCGCCATCGATCGTTGCCGTTGCACCCGACACATTGCTCAAGACGATAGGGCCCGCGGCCGCTGAACCGGAGCGCGTCAACGTAACGAGTTCATTGTAGACACCAGCAAAGACGCAAACGGTCTCGCCCGCATTCACGTGGGTTGCCGCGAACTGGATCGACGCCCAAGGCGTTGCAAGGCTTCCGTCGTGGCCGTTGTCGCCACTGGTGGCAACGTAGTAGATATGTGCCGATGGCGCTTCGAAGCCCGATGAAAACAGTGTTTCGCCCGGAATCGGGCAATCACTCGCGACTGCCCTGCCCACCCAGAGGATCAGCAACAGGAATGTTCGGTGCGTCATTGCGTCCCTCCTGGTAGAGGATCGAGTATGCCGACGCGTGCATTGCGCAAGAGTGGCCGCCGTCACGACATGCACTGACGCAGCCTACCAGTCCACATCTGGCTTGCGGTCGAGACGTAATTCTCTTCCCTCACCGCGAGAACATCGCATGAGCACTTCCCTCACTGGCTGGACCTCCGTCGTCACTGGCTCAACCGCCGGCATCGGTTGTGCGATCGCCGAATCGGCAAGTTCGCACTCTCGGCTTGGTGGCACGGCTTGGCGTGAGCGGGAACCGCGTGCAGAATCGCGCATCGACTCGCTCACTGCCCGTTCGTGGTGCCGACCACTCCCACCTTTGACCCATTGCTCACCCTCAGCGGATTCGATGGCGATTCCGTCGAAGCGCTGCGCGCGCTGCATTCGTACCTGGCGGCGCGCCTGCCCCACTGCTCGCTCTCCCTCGTCCAGGTAACCGGTTTCGCGCCGGGGCAATGTCGGCTGGCCGGGCAGATCGATGCCGACGGATGCGAGCGAGCCGCGAACATCGATCCACTCGGCGAACATTCGCACGTGAAAGTGTACGGCGATGCGCTCACCCGGGCCTTGCTGTCGCACGCCGAAGCAACCACGGTCCGAGTGCAGGGTCACCTGGCGAGATCGCCTTTCGCACAGGCATTGGCGAATCCCGCCGCCATTCTGGGGATTCCCATCGCCAACGCCGGAGCGGTCCGCCACTGGTTTGTCTTGGGCAGCACCGTTGCCGAGCGTTTCGACGCACTCGATCACGACGCGTTCCTGATCGAAGCCAATCTCGCCGCGAATCTGATCATTCGCCCGCTCGTTACGCGCGCGCTGCGCACGGAAACGGCTCGTCAGCGTCAGGCGATCGAAGGCCTCGCCGACGTGCAGCGCATGCTGCTACCAGACAATCCGGTCATTGGTGGGCTGGACTATGCGGTCCATTGGCAGCCGGCAGACACCGCCGCGGGTGACTACTATGACCTGATGCCGCTGACCCAACGCGCCCCGGCAGATTTTCTGAACGAGGGCAGCGATATCTGGGCGCTGATGCTGGCTGACGTTTCCGGTCACGGTGCGGCAGCCGCTATGGAGGCGGTGCAGTTCGACGCGATCCTGCGCACGTATCAGGGCGGCGAGGAAAGCGGGCCCGCCGGCGCATTGACCTACGCGAATCGCTATTTCTTCTCGCGCCGGCAGCGGCAACATTTCCTGACTGCATTCGCCATGCTCTATCGACCCGATCTGCGCCGTGCGGTCTACGTCAACGCCGGCCATCCTCCGCTGCTGCATCGGCGCGGAGACACAGTGATCTCCCTTGGCGCCGGCACGCAGATTCCCCTGGGCATCCTGCGCGATCATGTATGGGAGAACGAGCAATTTGACGTCGAAACCGACGATGTGCTGGTGCTGTACACCGACGGCGTGATCGAGGCGCGCGATTTCGAGCAGCGTCCCTTCGGCAGTGAAAGGCTTGTCGAACTGGTACGCAACGGACCGCACGATGCCGGCGCCTTGCTCGGCTTGCTGCGCGACGAGCTGACAGCGCATCAGGGCAGTGCAGTCGGAGTCGATGACCAGACCCTGATCGTGCTGCGCGTCTCGCATTGAAGCGGCGTTGATGCGGGCGGATAGGCTGCGAGCGGACTCATCCGCGGCGCTGCTGGCTTGAGCCGGCAAGCGCGATCGTTTCCCGAACCCGTGAAGGGGACGGCAAACGCACCTTGTACGCCTGCCCGCTCTCAGGGGCGAGAGACTTGTGGTGACGCTTTATTCCGGGCATCTTCATACGATCGTTTGAATCGGAATACTTGAGTGCGATATCCCAATCTGTTCGCCCCGCTCGATCTCGGCTTCACCACGCTGCCGAACCGCGTGCTGATGGGCTCCATGCATACCGGGCTTGAGGACCACGCGCGCGATTTTGACAAGCTCGCCGCCTACTTCGCCGAACGTGCGCGCGGAGGCGTCGGCTTGATGGTGACCGGGGGCTTTGCGCCGAGCATCGCCGGCTGGCTGACCCCGTTCGGCAGTCGCCTCTCGATGCCGTGGCAAGTAGCGCCACATCGGAAGGTCACGCGCGCGGTGCACACGGAAGGCGGCCGCATCTGCCTGCAGATCCTGCACGCGGGTCGCTACGCGTATCACCCCCTGTCGGTCGCGCCGTCGCGGATCAAGTCGCCGATCACACCGTTCACGCCGCGCGCGCTCAGTGCGCGCGGGGTCGAACGCACGATCGGCGACTTCGTCAATTGTGCGCGCAAAGCGCAGGACGCCGGTTACGACGGCGTCGAAGTCATGGGGTCCGAAGGCTACCTCATCAACGAATTCCTGACCGAACGAACCAATCGTCGCGAGGACCAATGGGGCGGTTCCGTCGAGAACCGACAGCGCTTTCCTGTGGAAATCGTCCGACGCATGCGTGCAGCGGTCGGCGCGAACTTCATCATCATCTATCGCCTGTCCATGCTCGATCTGGTCGAACGGGGCCAGAGCTGGGTCGAGATCGTTGCGCTTGCGAAGAAAATCGAAGCCGCTGGTGCAACCCTGATCAACACAGGCATCGGCTGGCACGAGGCGCGTATTCCAACCATCGTGACCTCGGTGCCGCGCGCCGGCTTTGCCTGGGTCACGCGTCGCATGAAGGCCGAAGTACGAATTCCGCTGATCACGACCAACCGCATCAACATGCCCGATGTCGCCGAGCGGATTCTTGGTGAAGGCGATGCCGACATGGTCTCAATGGCGCGCCCCTTTCTCGCCGACCCGCAGTGGGTCGCGAAGGCGCGCGACGATCGCGCAGCCGACATCAACACTTGTATCGCGTGCAATCAGGCCTGCCTCGATCATGTGTTCGAGAAGAAACGCGCGAGTTGCCTGGTGAATCCGCGCGCGTGTCATGAAACCGAACTGGTGATTCGCCCCGCCACGACCAAGAAGAAAATTGCCGTGATTGGTTCGGGACCTGCCGGGCTCGCATGCGCGACGACCTTGGCCGAACGCGGTCACGCGGTAACGCTGTTCGAACAGGCGCGCGAGATCGGTGGCCAGTTCAACATGGCCAAACGCATACCGGGCAAGGAAGAATTCCACGAGACGCTGCGCTATTTCGCGCGTTGCATCGAGCAAACCGGCATCACGCTCCATCTGGCCACGACAGCGACGCCGACCCTGCTTCGTGAAGGCAGCTTCGACGATGTGGTGTTCGCAACCGGCGTGAAGCCGCGCCCGGCAAGCATTCCCGGCAGCGATCGCGCAAACGTCCTCAGCTATGTCGACGTGCTGCGCGGCAATGCAAATGTCGGTGCTCGCGTGGCGATCATCGGCGCCGGCGGCATCGGTTTCGACGTCGCCGAATTCCTGGTCGAGGACTCGCCTTCGCCGAGCACCGATGTCGCGCGCTGGACGCATGAGTGGGGTGTCGACACGACGCTCGCCGCACGCGCCGGCCTGATCAAGGCAGCGCCAGAAGCGCCGCGACGGCAGATCTGGCTGCTGCAACGCACGCCGGGAAAGCCGGGCAAGCGACTCAACAAGACCAGCGGCTGGGTGCATCGCGCGACCCTCGCTGCGAAACGCGTGACCATGCTCGGCGGTGTGAACTACGAACGCATCGACGCTGACGGTCTGCACATCCGCATTGGCGATGAAGCGCAGACGCTTGCGGTCGACACGATCGTGATATGCGCCGGGCAGGAGCCGAACCGCACGCTGCACGCGGAATTCGCCGACGCCGGCATCAGGGTGCATCTGATTGGCGGTGCCGATGTCGCCGCGGAACTCGATGCGAAGCGTGCGATTGACCAGGGCACGCGACTGGCGGCGACGCTCTGATGGATGCGTCGCGCTTGTGCGCGCCGTTCAGGGCACTGCGTCGCTCGAGAGGTGCTCGGCCCAAGATCCAAAATCGAGTACCTGGTTCGTGTAGGTCTCGACAACTGCGCTGAATGGCAGCTGCGCGGAGGTGGTCAGAATCGCCTGGTGGCGCAACAGTGCATGCGGAATACGCAAGGATTCCTGCGCAGGTGACCCCTTTGTCATCTCCCACCCCAGCGGCAGTGGCGACCACAGCAGATCGGCGGTCAGCGTGCGGCGCTGGAATTCCAGCGTGCGCACGACTTTTCCGAAAGGTTCGTCGCTGCCTTCGAGGCGATGATTCATCTCGGCGGTCAGCCGACTCGGCACATACCAGTTGTCCGCCTCGGACAGCACATGTTCACCGCACATGAGTTGCACATGCCGGTAGCCGATCGGTTCACCGGCGTCGATCGCCAATCGCGCCCGCAGATTCTCCGGTATCGGCTTCGAGTCGCCATGCACGCGTCTGGCGACGATGCGCGCCGGCTCGGCGAGCTGGTGCACGTCGCACCAGCGTTCAAGCGTCAGCGTCGCACTGTCATGGCTGAGCAGGTCTGCGTTCAAGGTCTGTACGAGCGCGAGCACCTGTATCCGCGCGAGACGATCCTGCCGTGACGCTGCTGACGGCGTGAGTACGCAACCTGAAATGAGCGCGATCAACACCAGCGCCAGGCCGCGGACGGCTACTAGGCATGCGAAGTTGATTCCTGTCTGGTCGCGTTCGTACATACTTGGCGGGCACGGGAGGCGAGGCGAAATTGTACGCGCACGACCGCGTATGGATTTGCGCACCTCCCGTCCTGCGTCTATCGGGGAGTACTGCATGCAACGTCTTCTTGTTCTTTTTCTGCCCATCGCCCTCGCCGCTTGCGTCACCGCGACGCCACCCCGAAAACAAGCTCCCGAGTCGTCGCCGCAGTTCTTCCACATCGAGCCGGTTGCTCCTGTGGCGCAGTTGCTGCCGCTCGCGCTCGCCGCATCGCCACCGCTGGAAAAGAGTGATTTCCGTGCCACCGATCTGATCGAACTGACCAAGCTCGATTCGGGCATCAAGCTCGACATTCGCTATGCAACCTCGAACAACTTCCTCAGCACGCCGCTCTACAACCAGGCGCGCGCGTTCCTGCAGCGACCGGCAGCCGAGGCCCTCGTGCGCGTGCAGCACTCGCTTGCGGCAGAAGGCTATGGCCTGCTGGTGCATGACGCGTATCGGCCGTGGTACGTGACCAAGCTTTTCTGGGACGCAACACCGACGGACCAGCACAACTTCGTCGCGGACCCCGCCAAGGGCTCGCGTCACAACCGCGGCTGCGCCGTCGACGTGACCTTGTACGATCTCAAGAATGGTCGTGCGGTCGAGATGCCCAGTCTCTACGACGAAATGTCCGAACGAGCGTATCCGACATACGCCGGCGGCAGCGACGTGCAACGGGAACGGCGCGATCTGCTTCGGCGGCACATGGAAGAAGAAGGTTTCGCAGCCTACGAATTTGAATGGTGGCACTTCGACTACCGCGACTGGCAGTCGTATGCAATCCAGAATGTTCGTTTCGAGGCGATTGCGCCATCACGATGATCTTCGCGTCGACCCCGGACGTTGCCCGGCGCATCGGCATTCATTGAGTAAAAATTGGGACCCCGCCGACGGCGCTGGCTGGCCCGACGTATTCGCGACGCGACGCCGCGAAGAACGCTGTGTTTCCCTGACGCGCCCATTGGCGCCTTGAATAGCAACCGCGCGAACTCCAGCATAGGGGGCCAGCCTACCCAAGGAGATGTCATGAAACTCTACTACTCGAGCGGCGCCTGCTCCCTTGCCGACCATATTGTGCTTGAATGGATCGGCAAGCCGTACGAAGCCCGCAAGCTCAGTCGCGAAGATCGCGGGGCGCCTGAATTCAAGAAGATCAATCCTGCCGGGGCGGTGCCTGTCCTCGAACAGGATGGCTGGGTGTTGACGCAGAACGCGGCGATCCTGAATTACCTCGCCGATTCGTTTCCGGAAGCGAAGCTCGGTGGCGACGGCACGCCGAAAGGTCGCGCGGAAGTGAATCGCTGGCTCGCGTTCGCCAATTCCGACGTGCATCCGACGTTCAAGCCCTTGTTTGGTGCGACGGGCTACCTCGAGGACGCAACGGCCATCGCAAAGACCAAGGACCATGCGAAGTCGACTCTGCGCACGCTGTTCGCGCGTGCGGATGGCCAGTTGTCGGGACGCGACTGGATCGCCGGCTCGCGATCGATCGCCGACCCGTACCTTTACGTCGTACTGCGTTGGGCGAAAGGCCAGGAAATCGATCTCGACGGCCTCGACAATCTCGCCAAATTCATTGCGCGGATGGAAGCAGATCCGGCAGTGCAGAAAGTGTTGAAGGAAGAAGGTCTCGCCTGAAGCCAACACGGAGATCTGTCGGCACCACGGCCCATTGGCGTGGTGCCGAACTTCGTCAAAACATGACGAAACGTTCGCTCACTGGGCCATCGCGGCGCGCACGCCTTTTTCCCAGTGCAGTGCGTATTCACGAGTGCGCGCCTTGGCCACAGCCTCGGCAACGTCAGGGATCAGCCCATCGAGCTCAGCGAGATCAGCGCATCGCTCGATCTTCAGCTGCATGAAAAATCCTCGCAGGCCCATGTGCTGGCGCACCGCTTCGGACAGTAGTCCACTCAGCAAGCCGTAGCGCGCAGCGACGTTGGAAACCGGGTTGGCTGGCGCTGGTTCAGGCGCGGACACTGCTCCGATCAACTGCAGTGCCAGCAACTGTTCGAGCGCATCCGCCGGCCCGTGCAGGCCTTCACCGAGGCGGCGCAGCGACGCAACGTCGCGTTGCCCATCGACTAGCAGCAGGATCGATCGCATAGCGCCCGGCAGTTTCTTTGAACGCGTCTGCAATTCAGCGCGACCCGCATCCGTCTTCAATAGAAATTCTCCGTCGCGCATCGCCTTCTCTCGTCCGCCGCCATCGCCCATCGGAGTATCTCCTCGCATGACTCTCACGAGTGAGCAATGCAAACGAGATGCCAAATGCCGGATTTTGAGCCCGGACCTCAGCCGCGGCGGTCAATCGGCACGAATTTCAGGTCTTCCGGACCGATGTAGTTGGCGCTAGGACGGATGATTTTGCCGTCGATGCGCTGCTCAATGACATGCGCGCTCCAGCCGGAGGTGCGCGAGATCACGAACAGCGGCGTGAACATGGCCGTCGGCACACCCATCATGTGGTAGCTGACCGCGCTGAACCAGTCAAGGTTGGGGAACATCTTCTTGATCTCCCACATCGTCGATTCGAGGCGCTCGGCGATGTCGAACATCTTCATGTTTTCCTGCGCAGACGACAGCTCGCGCGCAACTTCCTTGATCACCTTGTTGCGCGGATCGCTGACGGTGTAGACCGGATGGCCAAATCCGATCACGACCTCCTTGCGCTCGACGCGCGCGCGTATGTCCGCTTCGGCTTCGTCCGGCGTGTCGTAGCGTTTCTGGATCTCGAACGCGACCTCATTGGCGCCACCATGCTTGGGGCCGCGCAACGCGCCGATTGCACCGGCGACCGCGGAGTACATGTCGCTGCCCGTGCCCGCAATCACGCGCGCTGCGAACGTCGAAGCATTGAACTCGTGCTCTGCATAGAGAATCAGCGAGGTGTGCATCGCACGCACCCATAGGTCGCTTGGGCGTTCGCCATGCAGCAGATGCAGGAAATGGCCACCGATCGAATCGTCGTCGGTCTCGACCTCGATGCGCTTGCCGTTGATGGCGTAGTGATACCAGTACAGCAGGATCGAGCCGAGCGACGCCATCAGTCGATCGGCGATGTCGCGCGCGCCTGGATAATTGTGATCGTCCTTCTCCGGCATCGCGCAACCGAATGCGGACACCGCCGTGCGCATCACGTCCATCGGGTGTGCGGACGCCGGCAACTGCTCAAGAACTGCCTTCACCGATGCCGGGATCCCGCGCAACGACTTCAACCTGGTCTTGTAGCCGACCAGCTCCGCGCGCGTCGGCAGCTTGCCGTGCACAAGCAGGTGTGCGATCTCCTCGAACTCGCAGGTCGTCGCGACATCGAGGATGTCGTAGCCCCGATAGTGCAGATCATTGCCGCTGCGGCCAACCGTGCATAGCGCGGTGTTGCCGGCTGCAACGCCGGACAAGGCGACGGATTTCTTGGGTTTGAACGGAATCGCAGCATCAGTCATGGGGTTCTCCGGATTCGGTGTGCTGCCTGAAGGCGGCCCACACTGTCGTTTTCTTCACATCTCAAGCGTTGAATGCCTTGGTAGCGGCGACGAGCGCGCACGAATCGGCAGGCCTGTCGATTGGGCGCATACCCTGCATGCGATCGCTGTCGATACAGCGTTCGCCCAGCGTCGAGCAGTATTGGAACGGGAGGCTGAATCGCTTGCCCAGTTCGCTGCTGTGCAATACCAATCCGATAGCGCAAATACGCCACTCAGCGTCGCGATCAACGCGGCCAGTGCGTGCCCATGGCGTGCCCGCGTGGACCAGGCGGTCAATTTGGAGCGCGCCTCAGACATGGGTTCAGCTTTCCGCCTTGCCGCTGGCGAACAGCGTATCGAGTTTCTGCTCGTAGGCGTGATAGTCGAGGTAGTCGTACAGCTCATTGCGCGTCTGCATCGTCGGCACCGCCGCTTTCTGCGTGCCGTCGCGGCGCACGGTCTCGTAGAAATTGAGCGCCGCCTTGTTCATCGCGCGATATGCGCCACAGCAATACAGCACGATGTCGACACCCGCCGATTTCAATTCGTCGGTCGTGAACAACGGCGTCTGCCCGAACTCCGTGATGTTGGCGAGGATCGGTACCTTCACCGCATCCTTGAACTGGCGGTACTGCTCCAGCGTGTAGATTGCTTCGGGAAAGATCATGTCGGCACCGGCCTCTACGCAGGCAATCGCGCGCTCGATGGCAGGTTCGATACCCTCGACTGCAATCGCATCGGTACGCGCCATGATCACGAAGCATGCGTCATGCCGCGCATCGACGGCCGCTTTCACACGGTCGACCATTTCGTCCTTCGGCACGATGGCCTTGCCGGGTCTATGCCCGCAGCGTTTCGCGGCGACCTGGTCCTCAATGTGCAGCGCACCGGCGCCTGCCTTGATCAGCGAACGCACCGTGCGCGCAATGTTGAAAGCGCCGCCCCAGCCCGTGTCCACGTCAACCAGCAACGGCAGATCGCAAACGTCGGTGATGCGGCGGATGTCGGTCAGCACGTCTTCCATCGTGCTGATGCCAAGGTCGGGCATACCGAGCGAATTGGCGGCCACACCGCCGCCGGAAAGATAGATCGCACGGAACCCGGTGCGCTGCGCCATGCGCGCCGCGTAGGCGGTGATCGCGCCGACGATTTGCAGCGGATGCTCTTCAGCGACGGCGGCGCGGAAACGCGCGCCGGCGGACAGGTTGCTCATCGTTCGGACTCCACAATTCGGGGCCGGCTGGCAATCCAGACGGCCTGCAAAGCGCCATTTTAACCCGCAAGACGGCCGCGATTGGATCCTGACCGATCTTGCGACCAGCCGTCCCACGGAATCACTTGCTTCGGACACTTCAAATTGCACGACCAATGCAGCGAATGATCGCAGCCCTCGGCGCCCTACCCGGAGCCGCGGTTCGCGATTCCCGCAACGCGGCATCGAGCGCTGCGTTCAGCACGTCATCGTTGTCGGAGGCGATCTTCGGGCAAGGCGAGAAAACCAGGCGCGACGCGCGACGACCAATTCGAACAAACCGACTCAGGTGGCTCCGTGCAGCTCCCTGGAAATCGCGCCGCGTTCCGTTGATCTGTCGCCCAGCCATTCGCCGACCGGCGCCGGCTTTCCGAGCAGATATCCCTGGCCGAACTCGCAGCCCATCTGCACCAACGCGGACCGCTGGGCCGGCGTCTCGATGCCTTCTGCGACAACCTGGATGCCCAGCGCGCGCGCCAGCGCGAGGATTGCCGCAACCACCGTCGTCGTCGTATGCATTCCTTCGTCCAGCGCATGCACGAATGACCGATCGATCTTCAACATCCGCAGTGGCAGCGAGTGCAGGTAGCTGAGCGAAGAGTAACCGGTACCGAAATCGTCCAGTGCTGCGCCGACACCGACGCGTCGCAGCCGATCGAGTGTCGCGCGCACCTGTTGTGGATCGTCGAGCAACGAACCCTCGGTGACTTCAACGATCAATCTCGTCGGCGGCAAGCCGGTGTGTTCCAGCAGTCGCAGCAGCCGCCGATCGAAATTCGCATGCCGCACATGCAGTGCCGACACATTGAGGGTGAGGAATGTCTGCCGATCGGCGATACGCGTGAACGCCCTGCAGCTCGCCTCGAACATGCGCCAGTCGATCGCCTCAATGTGGCCGCTGTCCTGCGCCACCTTGAGGAAGCCGGTGGGCCCGATCACGCCATCATGAGGGTGATTCCAGCGCAGCAGCGCTTCGTATCCCACGATTGCGCCATCCTGGAGACGACATATGGGCTGCAGGTGCGGTTCGAACTCGTCGCGTTGCAGGGCGCGACGCAGCTCGCCTTCAAGGGTCAGCACGTCGACGACATTGTTTGCCAGGGTCTCGTCGAACAGCTCGTAGCGTTTGCGTCCCATCTCCTTGGCGCGGTAGAGCGCAAGGTCGGCATCGCGCAGGACTTCATCGGCCATGATGTAGCTGCCATCGCCGATGGCGATGCCGATACTGACCGACGGCTCCAGTTCCTTGCCCGCCACCTGCAATGGCTGCCCGAGCGTATCGAGCACGCGCTGGGCGACTACCTGGGCCGCTTCGGTCGACTTGACGTCCGTCAGCAG
>JBDSNK010000162.1:0-9134 GCA_039915385.1 Dokdonella sp. | reverse complement strand
CGCCTGGCGAGACGAAGGTAGACGACGCGCGCCTGTATGTCGGTCCCAAATTGCCGAGCTCGCTGGACCAGGTCGCTCCCGGCCTCGCGCTGACGGTCGACTACGGCATGTTCACCGTGATCGCCGAACCGTTGCACTGGCTGCTCACGCAACTGCACAAGCTGACCGGCAACTGGGGCTTCGCCATCATCCTGCTGGTGTTGATCATCAAGGCTTCCTTCTTCAAGCTCAGCGAAGCGCAGTTCCGCTCCGGCGCGAAGATGCGCAAATTGCAGCCCCGCGTTGCCGCGTTGAAGGAGCGCTACGGTGACGATCGCCAGAAAATGAACACGGCGATGATGGAGCTGTATAAGAAGGAGAAGGTCAATCCGGTTGCCGGCTGCCTGCCCATGGTGATCCAGATACCGGTGTTCTTCGCGCTGTACTGGGTGCTACTCGAAAGCGTGGAACTGCGCCACGCACCCTTCATCGGCTGGATCCAGAACCTGACCGCGCCCGACCCGTACTTCGTATTGCCGGTGCTGAATGCCGCGGTGATGATTGGTACCTCATTCCTCACGCCTAGCGCCGGCATGGATCCGACGCAGGCGAAGATGATGAAGATCATGCCTGTCGTGTTCTCGGTGCTGTTCGCATTCTTCCCCGCGGGCCTGGTGCTGTACTACGTCGTCAATGGCGGTCTCGGCCTGCTGCAACAGTGGATCATCACGCGACGCATCGAGGCCGGCGACAAGACCGCAAAAGCCTGAAGCAATGAACGCGCAGACCGACACCATCGCTGCCGTGGCCACCGCGCCCGGCGCCGGTGGTGTCGGCGTATTGCGCGTATCTGGGCCGCTGGCGGACAACATCGCGCGCACCTTCCTAAAGCGCGAGCCCACAGCGCGCCATGCGCACTACGCGACCTTCCGTGATCGCGATGATGGCGTCATCGACCGCGGCCTCCTGCTCTGGTTTCCAGCACCGCGTTCGTACACCGGCGAGCACGTCGTAGAACTGCAGACGCACGGCAGTCCGGTAGTCCTGCGCTTGCTCCTCGCGCGCGCGATCGAACTCGGTGCGCGCCACGCACGCCCCGGCGAATTTTCCGAACGAGCGTTCCTCAACGGCAAGCTCGACCTGGTCCAGGCCGAGGCCGTCGCCGATCTCATCGCAAGCGGCTCTGAAATTGCCGCGCGTGCGGCGCAACGCAGTCTCGAAGGCGTGTTCTCCGAACGCGTACAGGCGCTGACGGCCGCGACGATCCGACTGCGCAGCTACATCGAAGCGGCCATCGACTTCCCGGACGAGGAAATCGACTTCCTTGCAGCACCGCGAGTCAGTGCGGATCTTGCCGCGTTGCGTGCGCAAATGGATGCGCTTCTCGTCGCCGCACGTCGTGGCGTGCGACTTGCCGACGGCCTGCATGTCGTGATCGTTGGTCGCCCGAACGTCGGCAAGTCGAGCCTGCTCAATGCGTTCGCCGCGAGCGATCGCGCGATCGTGACCGAAGTCGCCGGCACCACGCGCGACGTGCTGCGCGAAACGATCGACCTCGACGGCATCGCGATTACCCTTGTCGACACCGCCGGTCTGCGCGATGCCGGTGACGTGGTCGAGCAAGAAGGCATCCGGCGCGCGCGCGCCGAAATGGGCCGAGCCGATCTCGCTCTGCTGGTGACTGACGACGCGAGCGTCGACGACGACCTCGCTCTGCTCGCGGAGATTCCCTTTGGCGTTGCGCGCATCGTCGTGCACAACAAGACCGACCTTGCCCACATACCAGCGCACGCACAAACACGCGACTCAACGCTGCACGTCTGGCTTTCCGCACGCAGTCGCGACGGTCTTGATCTGTTGACTGACGAACTCAAACGACACGCCGGTCAGGGCGACACCAGCGAAGGCGCATTCACTGCGCGAGCGCGCCATGTCGTTGCGCTCGAACGCGCCATGCAGCATTTCATCGCAGCCGCAGACGCGCTGGACACACAACGCGCGGGTGAACTTGCGGCCGAGGAATTGCGACTGGTGCAGCATGCATTTGGAGAGATCACCGGCGAGTTCAGCAGCAACGATCTTCTTGGCTCGATCTTCTCGTCGTTCTGCATTGGCAAGTAGTCGCAGTAGACGCTCTTCCCGAACAGTCCCTGCGCAGCCGATGTGCAATGGCCACGGACGCAACCGTCAACGATGGCATCCGATCTCAAATCTCCGTTCTTGAGACGACTTCCCGGATAATCGAGCTGTCGTCATCGACGGAGTGGGCGTGTTCCATCTTTACTACGGCAATGACCTGCGCGGACTCGCCCGCAAACTGGGCGAACGCATCGCCGAGCCGATCGGCAACCTGCTAGAGCCCGAAGTCGTGCTGATTCCGCAAATCGGCATGCGGCGTTGGCTCGAGATCGAGCTCGCCGAGCAGCGCGGCATCGTTGCGAACATCGAGTTCCGACTGCCCGGCGAATTCGTCTGGCAGGTGCTGCGCGCGAACCGCGCCGGCTTGCCGCGTGAGTCAACGTTCGATCGCGAGATCCTGCGCTGGCGCCTGATGCCGTTGCTGGCAGAACTGGCGGCCGAGCCGATCGGCGAAACGGTCGCGCACTATTTGCGGGGCGAGGCGCAATCGCTCAAGCGTCTGCAACTCGCGCGTGAATTTGCCGCTGCTCTCGAGCGCTATCAGGCCTACCGCCGCCCCTTGCTCGACGAGTGGGAGCGTGGCGTCGAACGCACGGACTGGCAGGCCGAAGCATGGCGCCGGCTTGTGCGTGGTAGCGACGAACCGAGTCGTGCGCGACTTATAGGTGACTTCCTCACGCAACATGCCGACGGCGCGATGGCTCCGCAGGGGCTGCCCCCGCGCCTGAGCGTTTTCGGTTGTCTCAATATCTCGCCGGATGTGTTGCGCATACTCGGTACGATCGGGCACTACAGCAGCGTCGATTTCCACTTGCCCTCGCCTTGTCGCGAGTACTGGAGCGACCTGCGCAGCGAGCGGGAACGCCTGCGCGCCGGCGCGTCACCGCTGGAACCCTCTGAGCAGCCGCTGCTCGCCTCCTGGGGCCGGGTCGGCGGCGAATTCCTCGACCAGGTTTTTTCCTACGACGAAGTGCAGCCTGCCAGCGAGCAGACGTTCCTGCGCGAGCCCACGCGCACGCGTTTGCTAGGATGCATCCAGGCGGACATCCTCGATCTGCGCACACCGACACCGGACGAGCGCATCGCCGTGGTAGATCCGGATGATGTCTCGTTGCGCGTGCATGTCTGCCACTCGCCCTTGCGCGAAGTGCAGGTGCTGCACGATCGGTTGCTCGAACTGTTTGCGCGCGATGCTAGCCTGAAGCCGCGCGACATCGCGGTGATGATGCCGGATGTCGCGCTCCATGCCGCCGCAATCGACGCCGTGTTTGGCGCGCTGCCTGCCACCGATGCGCGCCGGATTCCGTACACGATCGCCGATCGTCGTGCGCAGGACGAGCATCCGATCATCGAAGTGTTCCTCAACTTGCTTGGATTGCCGGCCTCGCGCTGGGGCGTCAGCGAAGTACTCGATCTGCTCGCGGTGCCCGCGGTGTCGCGCCGGCTCGGACTCGCCGCCGATGCGCTCGACGACCTGCGCCACTGGTTGATGGACGCCGGCGTCCGTTGGGGGCTCGACGCATCGACGCGCATTGCCTTCGGTGCCGGCGACTACCGCGCATTCAGCTGGGCTGAAGGCATCGAACGCCTGCTGCTGGGCTACGCCAGCGGCGATGAGCAAAGCATAGGCGAGATTGCACCGCTGCCATCCGTCGAAGGCAATGCCGCGACCACGCTCGGTCAGGCACTCGTCGCGCTGCGCGAACTCGAACGCCTGGCGGCGGCGCAGCGCATACCGCGCACCGGCGGCGAGTGGCAGGCCGTGTATCAGCATGCCCTCGACGTGCTGCTGCCCGCCGATTTCCTCGACCGTGACGAACGCCGCGCTCTGGATGCGCTGCGCGACGCATTGGCTGCGCTCGCGGAAGGTACCCGCGCTGGCGGCTGCAACGAGGCGCTCGACTGGCAGACCGTGCGCGCCTATCTCGCGGAGCGCCTGGCCGACACCGACCCGCAGCAACGCTTTCTCAGCGGTGGTGTCAGCTTCTGCGGCATGGTCCCGCTGCGTGCGATCCCGTTCCGGGTAATCGCCGTGCTCGGTCTCAACGATGAGGCATTTCCACGCCGCGAACCCGCGAGTGGCATCAATCGGCTCGAACACGCGCTGCATCACGCGCGCAAGCTGGGTGATCGTTCGGTGCGCGACGACGATCGCTACCTGTTCCTGCAAGTGCTGAGCTCGGCCGATGATGCGCTGCATCTGAGCTATGTCGGTCGCGACCAGCGCAACGGCAAGGCGCGCGAGCCCTCCGCACTGGTTGCCGAGTTGCTCGATGTGGTGACGCGTGACTACTTCGTCGATCGCGATGGCGCGCGCAACGCACTTGTCATTGAACATCCGCTGCAGCCCTTTTCGCGGGCCGCGTTTGATGGCAGCCGCGCCGGAGTCTTCACATATCGCGACGAGTGGCGTGCCGCCGCGGGCGTGGGCCGCGCCGAACGCGCGCGTCCGTTTGTCGATGCGGAATTACGCTTGTCCGGCGAAGACATACCGCAACGCATTTCGCTCGATCGCCTGATCGATTTCTGGCGCAATCCAGCACGCGCGTTCCTGCGCGACCGTCTGCATCTTGACCTGCATGCGGACGAGGAACTGGTCGACGATGACGATCCCCTTGCACTGGATTCCTTGAAAGCGTCGACGCTCAAGCGCGCATTGGTGGACGAAGCGCTCGCCAGCGGGCGCCCGCCGCGGCACACCGCAGATACGCGGAGCCACGTGCGGCGGCAGCTGCCCGTCGGCCATGCGGGCGCGGCGGCCTACAGCAACGCGGCGGCGGATGCATCGCAGCTGGTGTCGCGCATTGAACGCTGGCGATGCGCCGCGACGGCGATCGCGCCCGCGAGCTTCGAGCTCGAACTCGACGAAGGCTGGCTACTCGAATGCGCATTGCTCCAACCGTATCGCGAAGGCCTGCTGCATTGGTCAACCGGACCCATGCGCGGCCACCTCTGGTTGCGACCCTGGTTCGAATACCTCGTCGTCGCGGCATCTACGCAACGCGCGCAACAGGGTTTTGACGACAGGGTCTCCTGCATCCAGATTGCGCTCGAGAAGAAGGGCGTGCAGCAAACGCAATTGCCCCACATCGATGCAGCCACGGCGCGCGCCCAGCTGAATGCATTGCTGCGTGGCTATCGCGAGGGCCAGAGGACGCCACTCGTGTTCTTTCCGAAATCGGCATGGACTTTCATGACGACCATGGCCGAAGGCAAGGCCGATGCGGACGCGCGTGCGTGGAAGCTCGCACGCACTGAATACGCGGGCGACAACAACGTGAGGGGCGAATGCGATGACAAGTGGACCGCACTAGCATTTCGCGATCGCGATCCATTCTCCGATGAAATGCTGACGGCGGAATTCGAGCAGCGTGCGCAACAGGTGTTTGCGACGCTGGCCGGCCTGCTGCACGGAGCATCCCTGTGAGCACACCCGACCTGGCGATCGACCTGCCGCTCGTCGGCACGCACCTGATCGAAGCCAGCGCAGGCACAGGCAAGACCTGGACGATTGCGGGCCTCTATTTGCGTTGCCTGGTTGAACGACAATTGCCGGTACGCGAAGTGCTCGTCGTGACGTTCACGCGCGCGGCAACAGAGGAGTTGAAGGATCGACTGCGCCAGCGCTTGTCGCTCTGCGCCGACCTCGCCGAAGCGAAGCTGCGCCAATCAACTTCCACGTCTTCAAGCCGCCCAAGCGATGACGCGGCGTTCGCGCGCACGCTGATCGAGCGCGCATCCCTTGCGGGCGAAACGACAGAATCCCTGGCGCGTCGCTTGCGACTCGCCGCGGTCAGCATGGACGAGGCAGCGATCTGCACGATACACAGCTATTGCCAGCGAGCATTGCGTGAGCAGGCATTCGCTTCGGGTGAAGCGCTTGATGCTGGCGAATTGATCGGCTCCGACAGCGATCTCATCGAACAGATCGCCGCGGATTTCTGGCGGCTCAACGCCAGCGATTCGGCGCGCGCCGCGGATTTCGATGTACTGCTGGACAAGCTGGGTTCGGTCGATGCGTTGACGCGCTTGCTGCGCCAACTGACTGATCCGGCTCTGGTCGCTTGGCCGACACCGGAGGCGAACGACAACGACACGACGGCGCGCCTGCAAGCGGCGATAGCTGCCGAACGCGGTGCGCGCGGGCGATTGTTGGCCACGTGGCTCAGTGACGGCGAACGCACACTGGAGCTCGTGGCGGTGTACACCCAGGGCAAGCTTCTCAGCGGCAAGTCCTACCGCAACCAGTGGCATGACGGCCGCGTTGCGGCGTGCGCGCCTGCATTGCGTGTTGGCGCAGTGCCTGAATCCATCGACAAGCTGTTGTGGTTTGGCAAGCGCAAGCTCGTCGCGGCCGCAAGTCGTGAATTGCCAGATCTCGCCAATGCATTCACCGCCGCTGTCGACGAATGGCTGGATGCGAACGATGTCCTGCGCGAAGCGAGCACGCTGCGCTGGCCATGGCTGCTGGCCGCCGCACGCTCGCACGCGCAAACACAACTCGAAGTTCGCAAGCAGCGTGCAGCGCGACAGAGCTACGACGACCTGATCCGCCGTCTGCACGCGGCCATCACAGATCCCGTGCAGGGTGCCCGCCTGTCGCAGGCACTGCACGCGCGCTATCCGATCGTTCTGGTCGATGAATTTCAGGACACCGACACGCGCCAGTTCGAAATCTTCCGCCGCATGCAGGCGGCGCGTGACGACGGTGCGCTGTTCCTGGTCGGTGATCCGAAGCAGGCGATCTATCGTTTCCGCGGCGGTGATATCGAAGCGTATCTCGACGCGGCGGAATCGATGACGAGCGAGCCGCATCGGCTTGCGCGCAACTACCGTTCATCGCCCGCGTTCCTCAACGCGATCGAGGCTGTGTTTACCCAAGGCGAAGCCGAGCGTACTTTCGTCGATCCGCGCATCCGCTTTCATGCGGTCGAGGCAGGGGGTCGTGTCTTCGATGACGATGTGCAGGTCGACGGCAAGGCGATTGTTCCGTTGACGGTCTGGCACCTGCGCGATGGCGCGGATTCGCCGAGCAAGGACAGCGGTCGCGAACTGCTTGCACGAGCCAGCGCTGAAACCATCGCAAGTCTGTTGCGCAAGGCGCGCGCCGGAAACGCGACGATACGCGATCGCCTCAGCGGCAAGCGTGTCGAGCTTGCTGCCGGGAATCTCGCCGTGCTGGTCACGACCAACGGCGAAGCAAGCTTGATGCAGGACGCACTCGCTGAACGCGGCGTTGCGAGTGCGACGATCCGTCAAGAGAGCGTGTTCAAGAGCGAGGAGGCGCGCGACCTGCACGCGTTTCTTGTCGCGCTCGATAGTCGCGAGGAAGCACGTCTGCGCACCTCACTCGCCTCACGCCTGTTCGGCTTCGACGCCAACGCAATTGCGGTGCTGGCCGATCCGGCTCAGGCGCAGGCCTGGCAAACGCAACTGCAACGTCTCGATGCGCTGCACCGGTTGTGGCAGCAGCAAGGCGTGCTCGCCATGTGCGAGCGCGTCTTCGAGACGCGCGCCGCGGCGATCCTCGATAGCGTAGGCGGCGAACGCCGCTTGACGAACTATCTGCAATTGGCCGATCTGCTTCAGGGCGAGTCGGTCCGGCAATTTGGCGCCATCGGCTTGATCGAATGGTTGCAGCGGCGAATCGCTCAAGCCGAGGATCGCAACGAGGAAGAGCAGTTGCTGCTGGAATCGGATGCCGACCGCGTGCAGATCGCGACCATCCACGCGAGCAAGGGACTGGAGTACGACCTCGTGTTCCTGCCGTTCACCGCGCTTGCGCCAGGAACACAACGCGGCGCAGCGACTACGCTCGAGTGGCACGCGCACGAGCGGCGCAACATCTGGATACGCACCAAAGGGGACGAGGAGAACGCAGCAGCGAACGACGCTGAGGTGCTATCCGCGCGCGAAGAGCTGGCCGAGCGCGTACGCGTGTTGTACGTCGCAGTCACACGTGCGCGCTATGCCTGCTGGCTGTCCTGGGATGCGATCGGCAGCAAGGGCGCCGTTCCTGCACTCGCGCAGCTCTGGCATGGCGGCAGCATGCCGACTACTTCCGTCGCGACGCGCGAAGCCTTGCAGCGACTCGCGCGGTCGGCCCCGGGTTGCGTGCGCATTTCCGCGTTGCCTGAAGTCGGCAGCGAGCGCGCCGATACACACGCAGCGGTAGCGCTTGCGCCCGCCCGCCGATTCGATGCGCGAATCGACAGTACGTGGTGGATCAGCAGCTTCTCCCAACTGCGCGATGGTGAGCGCAGCGCGCTCGAAGACGCGAGTGGCGTTGACGATGAACGCCACGATGTTGAAGCGGTTGCGTCGCCCCCGAACGGCGATGCAGGCATTGCCGACTGGCCACGCGGCGATCGCTTCGGCACCGCCATGCACGAGATACTCGAACGCACCGATTTTTCAATCTGGCGCGATCATGCCGTTACTGCGATTCCCGTCGCCGAGCGCGATGCGATCGTTGCGCGTCTGCGTCGGCATGCGCTTGCACCGCCGGAGCGCGAATTTGAATTGCAACGCGTCGTCGCGCGCATGATGGGTGCGACCTTGAATGTTCGCCTGCCCGGCGGCCTGCGTCTCGCGGATCTGCCGTCCGACCAGCGGCGCGCGGAGCTGCCGTTTCACTTCGCAATCGGCGGCGTCGACCCGCAACGCTTCATTGCCTTGTTGCGCGCGCACGGCTACCAACAGCGGCGCGGAGACTTTGCGCGAGTCCATGGTCAGCTTGCCGGACTCATGACCGGCGTCATCGATTTGGTGTATCGCCACGACGCGCGCTGGTGGATCATCGACTATAAGACGAACCATCTCGGCTCGGACCGCGCGGACTATGCGCCGGCCGCGCTCGATGCCGCGGTGCGCGAGCATGACTACGACCTGCAATACCTGATCTACACGCTGGCCCTGCACCGCTGGTTGCGTTCGCGACTCGGCGCAGCCTACGACTACGAGCGCGACATCGGTGGTGCCGTGTATCTGTTCCTGCGCGGCCTCGCACGCGACGC
>JBDSNK010000131.1:0-7320 GCA_039915385.1 Dokdonella sp. | reverse complement strand
GCGCCGGAGGCCTTGTCGACCTCGTACTTGACCGGCTCGGCATCCTTCGGAATCTCGATGATGACGTTGATTTCGTCCGGCACCTTGTTGCCGGCGGGAACGCGTTCCAAACCCATGGCTAGATCCTCGCTGTTTGTCGTCGACTCCGCCGGGCGGAGTGCAGCGGGCCGGACCCGCAGGGGCGCGAAGAATACGGCAAAGTTTGCGGCGGCGCAGCATTTTGCCTCGGGGATGCGCCAATCGGTCAGCGCCGGTCGAATCAGGTTGCTGCAGCGAGATAACGCGTGCTTGCAACCGGGGACCGCGGGAAAGCTAGCCGCGACCAGCAGCGCGGCCTGATCGGCGCCAGCGCGCCCCCTGGCCGGTGCCGACCTGACGCTCGCTGCCGATCGACCCGCTATGGAAAGCGTCGTCGGGATCTTCCGCATGCGGTGTTCGCATCGGCCACTCCACACAGGTGGGCAGCTGCAGCAAAGGCCGACGCGAGCGAACGAGACAGGCGGCCGCGAACGCAACCCGCTTATCCACCCGCGTGGCAATAGCCCTTGAGAAACGACCAGACGCGCCCGCTCTGGTTGCCAATGACGTGGCCGCCATCGATGACGAGGATCAACTGATACTTGCTGCAACTCGCGCCCCATGCGGAGAGGTCGTAGCGCTGCGCGGTATGGCCGTTGGCGATGTAGGTTTCCTGCAGCACACCGCTGTCGTTGCCGGTCGAATTGTCGCCGCCAAAACAGGCGTTCTGTTTTGCCCACAGGTTCATCGGAAAGAACACGCGCCAGTCGATGTTCCAGTCGACTGGATTGTGGAAGGTCGCCGTCGGCGGCGGTTCCACCGATGTATCGTTGGTGCCATGCAGATGCAGGATCGGCGTTGCTGCCGAATGATGGAGGGGGCTTGAACTGTCGGTATCGCAGTCGGCGTCGCCCGCCTGGCAATAGAGCAAGCCGGCATTGACCGCGACCGCAGCGAATTTCATCTTGGTCGAAGGCCGCTGCAGCAGGAAATAGGGCATGAACGCGCCACGCGATTCGCCGCCCAGATAAATGCGGTTCGGATCGACACGCTCGCCGTCGACGCCGTTGGCGATCAGCGTGTCGATCAAGTTGCTGATGAACTGCGAATCCTGCGGCATGCCCGGCAGGTCGGCCGCCGCGTGCGTCCAGGTCTGGTTGATTCCGCTCGGGGTAACCAGGATCGCCGAGTCCGCATCCGTGAACGGATAGAAGCCGCTGCCATAGCCGTTGCCGGAACCGCCATCGCCGTGCAGCCAGATCAGAACCGGATGGCCGTGGAAAGGCGCTGCCTTGATCGGAATACGATAGAAGAATGTATGGGCCATCCCATCGGTTGTCTGCAGCGTGGCCGAGCTCGCGACTACCGCGGAAAGCGCGTGTGAGTCGAAGCCGTCACCAAAGAGATCCTCGCAGTCGGCCTTGGCGCAGGTGCCGATCCATGTTGTCGCGGCGATACCGAGCAACGCGCGCGGGAAAATCCAATATCGACGCCTATCGTTGCCTGCAATGCGATGCGAGACGTGCATTGCGCCAGCAAGGTCGGATCCTGCGCGACAAGCCGCATTGAGGATGAGCCATCGGGTGATGCAGCGGAGCGATCCGGCCAAGTCAACCATTGCAAATCTCCGATCATTCATCAAGAGCGTATTTTGCGCAGAAAACCACGGGCAAGCGTGGGCCCGCTCGCGACGCGCATCGCGGCCCATCGAGCCGTGTGCATGAGGCTCATACCGGAAACAGCGGAGAATCCGGCCAGTAGGTCCGAGGATGCTCTGGTCGCTGCTGCACAGACAGGTCCGGTCCAGGCTTCGCAGTCGCAGCAGTCCGCGTCTTGCTAGATCTCCGGATCGAAAATGTCCAAGGTGCAATCGAAGTGCTGGACCATCTCGCCCTGGGGATCACCGTCGGGGTTCGCAGGGTTGGCGCGCACGGAAAGATCACGCCAAGAGCACGTCGCGCGAAACCAGGCCGCCACGCAGGAAAAGCAGGCAGGGATTGCGTGCGTCATTGCCTCGCACCGAGATCCATTGCTGCGTGCCGTTGACCGGGATCAGGATCTGGGGCCCGACGTCATGTCCGCTGACGATCTTGCGTGCAGTCCCGATGATGTCGCGTGCGGATTACTGCGTAAATGTGCGACGCTTTGAGGCCACGGCTTGCGCACCTGCGCTCGAACCAGTAGCAACGCCGCAGACGCACGCCACCACCCACCACAACCACGGCAAGCGCGCTGCAAAACAATCAAGGCGCACTAGTACGAGTGCGCCTTGATCTGGTCCAGCCAGATTGCCTTGCGGCATGGATGGCGACTACTGCTTAAGCTGCTTGGCAGCCGTTTCCGCGTCATCCTGCTCGCGCTTGGCGCGCGACTTCGCCGAATCGAATTCGGCGGAGGCGGCATCCTTGCAACTGCCCTGCTGCGCGCTTGGCAAGGCCGTGCATTTTTCAGCAGCCACCTTGTAGACGGCCTCGGCTTTCGCAACGGCAAGGTCATGACGCGCCTTGGCGTCTTTCTGGTAGACGTCCGATTGCACGGATGCCAGGTCCTTGTTCGCATCACGTTCCGCATTGCTCGCGTCCGCGCTTGCTGCGTTGATTTTTTCGCCGGCGGAAGCGTTCGCCTTTGCAACGTCAGCGCTCGCCTGCGCCTGCGCTGCGTCGAGTTTCTGGCGCGCTTCGGCGGCTTGTTCGGCAGCCTTCTTCTGCGCCGCTGCTACGTCTTCTGCTGCCTTCTGCTGTGCCTTGGCAATGTCCTCCTGGGCTTCTCCCGGCGACTTCTGACAGGCGCCGAGCGACAACGCGATCGCGATGGCAAGGCAGGCAACGATTGGATTGCGGTTCATTGATGGATCCCCATGCAAGCCGCAGAACAGAGCGGCGACTGCGCCAGTCTGGCGGGTGACGATTTATCTCAGATGAACAAGATTCACGAAACGAAACGAACGTTGCCGTTCGCTCATCGTTCTCCTCGTATGAACAATGCGTGGAATGCAAACGGACATCCATGCCGAGGTTCAGCGGCAGTGCGATTAACTGCACGCTGTACACACGGAGGATGTTGCGATGAAAGTAGTGTTCTTTGGATTCGTCACCGTGCTGGCGGTGATGTCGACGGCTCGCGCCAAACATGCAACCGATGACCAGGAATTCGTCACGAAGGCCGGGCAAGGTGGCATGGCGGAGGTGGAACTGGGCAACATCGCGAATACGCAAGGCGCCGGCGATATGGTGAAACAGTTCGGCAAGCGCATGGCGGCTGATCATGTGAAAGCGGGCACAGCGCTCGCCGCAGCAGCTGCGGCCGATGGACTGATCGTGCCGACGTCGTCCTCTGCAAAGCAGCAAGCGATGGAGGCCAGGATGCAAGGCATGCAGGGCGCAAAGTTCGACAAGGCGTATGCGCATGCCATGGTCAAGGATCACCGAGACACCGTCGCGCTGTTCGAGCGCGAGGCAAAGAATGGGTCGAGCGCGCAGGTAAAGGCGTTCGCTCAGGAAACCCTGCCAAAGCTCATCGACCACTTGAAGATGGCCGAAGATCTGAAATCGGGTCTGAAGTAGCCCCCAGCCGGTCTGCCAGCGCAGATGGGCGGTGGTGCGAGGCGCGAGCGCACCGGCCTCGCGCCGTTTTTCGTATGCAAATGTGCGCGTGTCGTCTGGCGCAGCTTGTGCCGCGTAACCGTTGGGCGCTATACCTGTGTTCGCGCACCGAAACGCTTCCAGCGGCGGCGCAATTCCTGCCACGAAAGCCGGGTGACTCATGACCGATCCCTACAACACCGCCCCAGCTGTTTCCGGAATTCAACTGACCGACGCGATGATCACGACCAGCCCCGACTTGCCCGGCTTCCGCATCGTGCAAAGCATGGGCATTGTGCGCGGACTCATCGTGCGTTCGCGCTCCATCGTAGGCAACTTCTTGGGCGGTCTGCAGACCCTGTTCGGCGGGGACATCACGATCTACACGAGCCTGTGCGAGAAGGCGCGTGCGGATGCCTTTCGACAGATGACCATGCATGCGCGGCAGAGGAAGGCCAATGCGATCGTGACGATGCGCTATGACGCGACCGAACTCATGCCGGGCCTTACCGAAGTGCTGTGCTACGGCACGGCGGTTGTGGTGGAGATCGAAGCCCGTTGACGTAGGCGCGGGGATCGTTGCGTTCTTGCCGGTGCGAGTCGATTTGTCGCCCTGTGGTTCGTCGTACATCCATCTTGCCGGATGAAGGACGATGAAATGAAGATCTACTGGATCAAGGCGCAGGCGCCGCGTCGTGTACTCGCGTTGGCGAAGCACCTGGGAATCGAAGCGCACTTCGTGCAGCAAGCCGGAAAACTCAGGACCGCGGAGTACGCGCAGCTCAACCGCAATCTGAAAGCGCCAACCCTTGTCGATGGCGACTACGTGCTGTGGGAATCCTCGGCAATCATGGCCTATCTCTGCGTCAAGGTCGGCTCGGACATGTGGCCCGCAACCGACGCCGTACGGCAAATCGAAGTGTTGCGCTGGCTCTCGTGGAATGACAACCACTGGGCGCCAGCGGTCGCACCGTTCTACTTCGAGCACATCGTCAAGGAGACGTTCGCACTGGGTCCTCCGGATCGGGACGCACTCAAGGAGAGCGTGTCAGATGTGGAGCGATACGCAAAGGTGCTGGACGACCACCTGCGTGATCGCAACTGGGTTGCCTGCGAACGACTCACCATTGCCGATTTCCAACTCGCATCGATGGCGACTGATTGGCGCGCAGCGGAAATGCCGTTGGCGCGTTGTACGCACATCGTTCGCTGGCTAGATGAACTGATGCGGATACCAGCGTGGGCCGATCCCTGGCCTGCCAGCGAGAGCGACGGTCGTTGAATCGTCGAAATCAGGTCGCCGCAGTGGCATCGCGGTTCGAAGCGCGGCGCAACAGCTGCGTTGGTTCTGCCGCAAAAATCAGGGTGATGTGCATTCTTCACTCGACCTCTGAGCACTGAAGGACCGCACCGGTGTGCGACTTTCCTGATGCGTCGTTGTACCGGCCGTATGCAATTTCGCACATCAGCTCGGCCGGCCAGGCCCGTGTCGGATGCTGATCCCCCGGTCCCGCATCGGCAAGGCCATCGAGCTGACCACGGCTCAGATCAGCGTTGCTGTCTCGATCCGTGAGACGGCTTGCTTCCACGCTGCACGAGTCGGCCACCCACCCCTTCCGGTGGTCGACGAAAACCACTCGTCCCGCAGCCGCTCGTCGTGAGACGCCGGGTACTGCGGGATTCTTGCAAGGCAGCGCATTCGGGAAAGACAGATTCGCGATCCCGGCGGCGCGCGGCTCACGATCCTGCATGCGCTGGGCGACGCGTCATTCCCGCATTCGTCGACGGAACCTTTGGCAATCTTGCCCGGTCCGTCATAAGCACGGGCAACGCGCGCCAGGCCCGCCCACTGACCGTTCGAACAAGACGGTCCACGTCCAACGGGGGACATCATGAATTTCGATTTTCCCTTGCTGCTGGTCGTATTGACTGCGTCGACGGGTCTGGTTTGTCTGGTCGATTGCTGGGGGCTTGCGCCAGCGCGTCGTCAGCGGGCGGACGATGTGCATCGGATGTCGATGCCGGCTGCGGAACGTGATGCACGCGCGCTGCGGGCGCTGAAAATGCCGCTGGGGGTCGACTACGCGCGTTCTTTCTTCCCGGTGTTGCTTTGCGTCCTGATGTTCCGCTCGTTCCTAGCGGAGCCGTACAAGATTCCATCGGGATCAATGATGCCGACCCTGCTCGTCGGTGACTTTATCCTGGTCAACAAATTCGCCTACGGCATGCGACTTCCGGTGACAAATACGAAAGTTCTCGACATCGGTGAACCCAAACGAGGTGACGTCTTCGTATTCCGCTATCCGAAGAACCCAGCGGAGAACTACATCAAGCGTGTCGTCGGTTTGCCCGGCGATGAAATCGCCTATCGCGACAAGACGCTGTTCGTGAATGGAACGCAGGTTTCCAACACACCGTTGGGACCGTACACCGGTCCTGCAGACAATGGTCGCAGCATGGCCGAGGCGCAGGTAAAGCAGGAAACCCTCGGTGGCGTCGAGCATCGCATCATGGAGATCCCGCGTGCATGGTCCGCGCACGACGGTACCTGGGTGGTACCTCCGGGACAATATTTCGCGATGGGCGACAGCCGCGACAACAGCGAAGACAGTCGCATGTGGGGATTCGTGCCGGAGGAAAACCTGGTCGGGCCGGCTTACGCGATCTGGATGAATTTCGACGATGGCATCAGCTTCAGCCGAATCGGCACCTTGATCCGCTAGAGCCTGGCGCTGCGTTTCTGCCGCCGAAGGCATCGGCGCGCCCGCGGCCGCATCGCAGGCGGAATAGTCTGCGCGACTTCTGTGGGTATCTTGCGGGGGAATATGGCTTCAAGCAGACTGCCTGGGCGGGGTAGAGCAATGGCAGCTCGCTAGCCTAACCTGCTGGAGGTCGATGGTTCGATTCCATCCCCCGCTACCAAAGGGTCCGCGATCAGACCCTTCGTCAAGGCCTTGAACCTGGAGGTGCCGGTTATCTTTCTCCCTGTTTCAGCGCCCACCCTGAGTGACGTCTGCCTCGTCGGCATGGCGGTGCTCATGGCCGTGGTGGCGTGTTGGCAATTGCGCAAGGCATCGCGCTAGCGACAACGATAGTCGGGGAAGCGGCATCTCGCGATGCCGTTTCCCTTTTTCTTTTCTGGTGATTGGTACGTGTGGTCGCGCGGGCGATCGACGTCTGCAACCCCCTGTGGCCAGTGCGTCGATGTTTCCCGATGGGCGCATTTTCTTCGGGCCATCACGACGGAGCGGAATCGAAGAGGAATCTTCGCGTCCGCATCGGGCACGCGTTGGAATTCGTTTTGCCTTGCCCTGCTTTGAAGTTGGGGGTGAACGGGCATCGAGCGGTATCGCTCGCGCACGCAGCCGGGACGATCGATCGCCCTCGTCCTGCCGCAGGAGCCGGCAGAAAAAGCCGGGGGCAAGCGGTGCAAAAGACGACGCTAACAAACGTACGAAGATATTCGTTGACACGCCTTTACTTCCGTCGTAAGGTTTTCCTCGACGATGAAACCCTGGGGAATTGCAATGAAAATCCAGACCTTCCTGCTGTGCCTTTTTTGCACGACGGCAACCTCGGCAACGCTGGCAGCGACCAAGCTCGACTTTGCTGGTCAGTACACGATGCAGCCGCCGCGCTACGACTCGAAGGACAATACTGATCGTCCGGCTGACCAGAAGTTCGGCACACCCGAAGACGCGGCACGACCCGGCGAGAAGTT
>JBDSNK010000084.1:0-7106 GCA_039915385.1 Dokdonella sp. | reverse complement strand
GCGAGATCAGTTACGTCGGCCAACTCGATACCGTCGAGGCGAATGCGCTGGTGCTGCGCGAACTCGATCCAAACGCTGCCTGGTATCCGGATACCGGCGTATACGAGTTCGAGGCCATGGGTTCAATCGGCTTCGGCAGCGGGTATCTTGAAGCGTTGTGGCAGGTTGCGGGATCGCCGGCCGATCCGCTCGCCCCGCGTGCTCCGGTTTCGGACACCTTGCACTGATCATGGGTGATCGGATGTGTAGGAGCGGCTTTAGCCGCGATGCTTTCTCCACGCCTGGAAGCATCGCGGCTGAAGCCGCTCCTACAAAGCCGCCGACATGAGTCACTATCCGAACCCCACCAGCATCATCCTGCATCGCGCCTCCCACGCACTCGAAGTTGCATTCGACAGTGGCGAGACGTTCCGTCTGCCGGCCGAATACCTGCGCGTGCATTCACCCAGCGCGGAGGTGCAGGGCCATGGACGCAGCCAGCGCGTGCTGGTGCCCGGCAAGCAGCATGTCAACATCGACGCGGTCGAACCGGTCGGCAACTATGCCGTGCTGTTGCGCTTCGATGATGGCCACGCAACCGGCTTGTTTTCGTGGAGCGTCCTGCACGAACTCGGTCGCGATCAGGGAAAGAACTGGCAGGCGTATCTCGACGCGCTCAACGATGCCGGGCTTGCGCGCGCCTGATCACCAACCGCCGCCGCCACCACCGCCACCACCGCCTCCCGAAGAACCGCCACCGCCACCGCCGGACGATGATCCGGGTGCGCTCGACGACGACGAAATCGCGCTGCTCAACGAGGAGCCCAAGCTGCTTGTGAAGCTGCCGAGGTTGGTCACGCCTGTGTTGCCCTGATACCAGCCGACCGAACTTGCCGCGGCGGCTGCTGCAGCCGGTCCGACCGCGGCAGCGAAGCGATCGGCCCAGGTTCTTTCGACATCGAGTGCGAGAGCGTAGGGCAGGAAGCGCTGGAATTCGTCGTTCGTCATCGGCGGCCTCGTTTGCGCAGCGAGTTCGTCGCGTTCGGCGACGCCGAGATAGAGACGCAGACCGGCAATCTGGTCGAGCAGCTTGCGACCTTCCAAGGTGGGCGCCTTCAGCCAGTCGAAGAAGGCCACATTGGTTCCGACAAGGGCGGCCACGACGATGGCGAAACCGACGCCGACCGCCGAAGCGAACACACCGAGGCCGAACAATTCACCGGCCACGAAAGGCAGGGAGAACAACGAAAGGAACAGCGCTCCGCCATAACCCGACAGGCCGCTCGCCGTGCGCCACGCCGTGATAGCCGCGCCGACGATCGCGAACACGCCCATGCTCCACAGGCTCAGCCAGACCAGCATGAAGAGGCCGGCTGGAGCCATCGCGGCTGCGCCGAGCGAGTGCATGCCGAGCAGGATCGCGCCGATGCACAAGGCCACGCCGGGCAATACGAAGATGCTGTTGTTCTTGAAATAACGGCCGTTGTCGTCCTTTTCCAGCAGTGTGCTGTGCGCAGCGCGCGCCGACGCGATGCGTGTGTGGTTCTCCTGCTTCAGCTCAAGCACATCGCTCGAACCGAGTGCAGCATCGATCAGAGTCGTCTCGGCGATTGGGATCGCTTCGCCATTGCCGCCGTTGGCGCGATGCAGGCTGTATTCTTTGTCAGTCTGCTCGATGCGCAGCTTGCCGCGCACGGCGAGGTCGACGATATCGGCGGCGAAGCAGCGATCGTCGTAACCCATCTTCTCGATATGGCGCAGCGTGCCTGGAGAGAATCCTCGCGGCGCCTCGTACTGCGGAAAGATCACGCCCGGTTTCGGGTCGCGACCGACGCGCAGCCACTGCATGAGGTAGTAGAGCCATACCAGCACCAGCCCACCTGCGCCGACGATCACGCCGCCGTTGTCGTGCATGAACCAGTTCGCGCGCGCAGCATTGGTGGGCGCCATGACCACACCCTTCGGAAAGCTGACGACAATGGTCAAGCCATTGCGTGGCGGCAGTGTCTTTGTTGCAGTGAAGGTCGCGTGCGAGGGCGCATCGGCGCTGCCGGCGTAGGCCTTGCCCTTTTCGCCTTGCGCGCCGGTATACGCCTCCAGGTGCAGATCGTTCTGCGCTATCGCCCCAGGCAGCGTCACGTCGGCGCTTGCCGCATCGATCGGAAAAACCCAGCCGTTGCCGGTCGCGTTCCAGTACAGCTCGTCGTGATCGACGAAGAAACCCAGCTGGCGCGTGGTGCGGTACTGGAATCTGTACGTGTACTCGCCGCTATCCAGCGTCGCCTCCTTGGAGCCGAAATAGACGCGCACGCCGTTGGATTGCGCTTCGCTGTGGAAGGGTTCGTCGCTGCGGTCACGCGTCAGCGATTGCGCTTCGAAATCGACATGCACGCGGTTGCCGTAGCGATCGCGATAGTCGGTCGGGAAGTCGCGATAGATGCCATGCCGGATCTGGTCGCCTTCCGCGCGTACGCGGATCATCTCGGTGACCTGCATGCTTGCATCGGCATTGACGACGATATCGCTGTGGAACGCGAGGATGCGTTCGTCCGCCGTTGCGCTGCCGGTGATCAAGAAGGCAAAGATGAAGCACAGGCCACGCAGCAGAGGCTTCATGCGGGGGACTCCAGGTCGTTGCCTTGTCGGAAGAAATCCGCGGGCTTGAAATTCGTTGTGCGCGCCACGAGCAAGCCCGGAAACGTCTCGATGCGATTGTTGAGCTCGCGCACGGCGCCGTTGTAGAAGCGCCGCGCGTATTGCAAATGATCCTCGATGCCGACCAGGTCGAGTTGCAGGGCGAGAAAATTCTCGCTCGCCTTGAGGTCCGGATAGCGTTCCTGCAGCGCAAGAATGCGATTGATCTGCTGCGCCAGCTCGCCTTCGAGCTGCGCCTTCTCGGAAAGCGACGCCGCTGCGATCGCGCGCGTGCGCAACTCCGTCACCGTGGTCAGCGTCGCGCGCTCGTAGTCCGCGTAGCCATGCACCGCGGCGACCAGCTGCGGTACCAGATCGTGGCGACGCGTCAGCTGCACGTCGATGTCGGACCACGCCGCGCGCACCTGGTTGCGCGCGGCAACCAGATCGTTGAACACGGCCACAACCGCACCGACAAACACGAACGCGATAGCGCCAAGCCACCACATCGCCATGCGGATTCTCCCCGGACCCGACCGCATTATCTGCCAAGGGGCGGCTACCGCAAGATCGAGTGCCATGTGCCGCTTGCGGTACGATGCGCGCCATGAGCGATACAGCAGGCAAACCAAGCACCACCCATTTTGGCTACCGCGACGTGCCCGAGGCCGACAAGGCCAAACTGGTCGGCGAAGTCTTCACTTCCGTCGCGCGCAAGTACGACGTCATGAACGACCTCATGTCGTTCGGCCTGCATCGCCTGTGGAAGCGCTATTTCGTCGCGACCAGCGGCGTGCGCGAAGGCGATCGTGTGCTCGACCTCGCCGGCGGCACTGGCGACATTGCCGCACTCCTGCTACCCAAGGTCGGAACAAAAGGCAGCGTGGTCGTCGGTGATATCAACGGCGACATGTTGCGCGTCGGCCGCGACCGCATGCTTGATCGCGGCAAACTGCACCGCCTCAACTGGTCGCAGATGGACGCCGAAGCGTTGCCGTTCCCTGACAAGAGTTTCGACTGCGTGACGATGGCGTTCGGCTTGCGCAACGTCACGCGCAAGGAAAATGCGCTGGCCGAAATCCACCGCGTGCTGAAGATCGGCGGACGCGCCCTGGTACTCGAATTCTCCAGCGTGCGCGCCGAGTTCCTGAAGCCGCTGTATGACTTCCATTCGTTCCAGGTACTGCCACGCATCGGCAAGTTGATTGCCGGCGACGATGCAAGTTATCGCTACCTGGCCGAATCGATCCGCAAGCACCCGGATCAGGCCACGCTGAAGGCGATGATGGAAACCGCCGGCTTTGCCAAGGTCGACGTGCGTAACCTCAGCGCGGGTATCGTCGCGATCCATCGCGGCTATCGCGTCTAATCTTGGGGTCGTGCAAGTCCGCGCCTTTGCATCGCGTTTACATCACGGCAGCACTTTCTTCACAGGCGCCTGCGGGTAGTTCAGTGCAGCCTGTCCCGCTTCCGTCCCGAGGAAATCGCGATGCGTACCAAGTTGATCGATGTTCTGCTGGCCGCCCTGCTGCTCGCGGCTTCGTCAATCGCCTGCGCGGCTGAAGACGAGAAGGATGCTGACGCGAGCGCGGACAAAGATGCAAAGGCGGCGAAGAAAGACGACAAGCCGATTCCGCCGGAAAAGACCGCGGTCTCGCATGGCAGCGTCGACATCGGTGGCCGCACGATTCACTACACCGCAACAGCGGGCAGTGTGCTGATCCGCGACGACAAGGAGAACAAGCCGAATGCGAGCGTGTTCTACGTCGCGTACACGGCGGATGTCGGCAAGAACACGTCGACGCGTCCTGTCACTTTTCTCTACAACGGTGGCCCCGGTTCGCCGACGGTTTGGCTGCACATGGGTTCGATCGCACCGGTGCGGGTGGAATCAGCAAGCGCGGCCGCAACGGCGCCTGCGCCGTATCATCTGATGCCCAACGCAGATAGTTTGATCGACAAGACCGATCTCGTCTTCATCGATGCCGTCGGCACCGGCTACTCGACGCCGGTGGGCAAGGGCAAAGGCAAGGATTTCTGGGGCGTCGATCAGGACCTGAGTGCCTTCGCGAAGGCGATTTCGCGCTATGTGACGATCAACCAGCGCTGGAATTCGCCGAAATTCCTGTTCGGCGAGTCGTACGGCACGACGCGCTCGGCTGCGCTCGTCAACAGACTGCAGGGCGAGGGCATGGCGTTCAATGGCGTCGTGCTGTTGTCGTCGATTCTCAACTACGGCGCGAATTCGCCTGGACTTGACCAGACCTACATCGGCGCGCTGCCCACGTTCGCCGCGATTGCCTGGTATCACGACAAGGTGCCGAACAAGCCGGCCAGCATGCCGGCCTTCGTCGACGAGGCGCGCGCTTTTGCGGGCGGCGACTACGCGACGGCGCTGGCCAAGGGCCAGAACATCACGTCGGCCGAACTCGAAGCCGTTGCGACCAAGCTGTCGCACTACACGGGCTTGTCGGCGCAATACCTCAAGGAAGCGAATTTGCGCGTGAGCCAGAGCCGTTTCCGCAAGGAGCTGCTGCGCGACGAGCGGCGCACCGTCGGTCGCTACGACGCGCGCTACGAAGGCATTGATCTCGACGCTGCCGGCGAGAATCCGGACTACGACGCTTCCGATACCGCGATCACGGGCGCGTTCGTTGCAGCTTTCAACGACTACCTCGCAGGCACGCTGAAATGGACGAGTGACGAGCCTTACAAGATCCGCACCGAGATCAATCGCGAGTGGGATTGGAAGCATGAAGTCGCTGGCCAGCGTCAGCCGCAACGGCAACCGTATGTTGCCGGCGATCTCGCGCGTGCGATGCGCGAGAATCCCAAGCTGCAGGTGTTGTCGGCGAATGGCTGGTTCGACCTCGCCACGCCGTTCTTCGCGACCGAGACGGATCTGAGCCACATGCTGCTCGATCCTTCGTTACGCGGGAATCTTTCGTTCACCTACTACCCGGCCGGGCACATGGTGTACCTCAACGTCGATGCGCTTAGAAAGTTCAAGAGCGATCTCGATGCGTTCTACGATCGCGCGTCTGGCGTGCAGGAAATGCCTCGCAAGGGACGCTCGTAAGCAGCCCGTGCGACTCACGGATTCGCCCTTTGGGCGACAATCAGTGCAGATCCGCCGCCGCTTCTTTCAATCGGTTTCATTCAATCAAGGATTTGCCGTGTTGCTTTCGCGTCTCGCCGTCTGCTCCGCCTTGCTGCTTGCGGTCGATGCCGTTGCGGCTGATCCGCACAGTTATGCGAATACCGACCAAGTCAGCGTGCGTTCGCTTGCGCTTGATGTCAGCGTCGATTTCGGCAAGCGGGAATTTGCCGGTAGCGCCGAGATCGCGCTCGACTGGCACGACAAGTCCGCGCACGAACTCGTGCTGGATACGCGTGACCTCACGATCGAGAAGGTCGAAGGCGTCGAAGCCGGCGCCGCCCCGCGTGCGTTGCGCTGGACGCTGACCAAGCGCGACCCGATCCTCGGTTCTGCCTTGCATATCGAATTGGAGAAGCAGGCTGCGCTTGTGCGCATCGGTTACCACACCGCGCCGAGTGCATCAGGCCTGCAGTGGATGACGCCGGCGCAGACCGCGGGCAAGCAGCATCCCTTCGTGTACTCGCAATCCGAATCGATCCATGCGCGCAGCTGGGTGCCGTTGCAGGACACGCCGGCGGCGCGTTTCACCTACAGCGCGCATGTGCGCGTGCCCAAGTCGTTGCGTGCGGTGATGAGCGCCGACAACGACACGCGGCACGCGCTCGACGGCGACTTCCGTTTCAAGATGGAGCAGCGCATTCCGTCATACCTGCTCGCGATCGCGGTCGGCGACCTTGCGGCGCGCGAAACCGGACCGCGCAGCGCGGTGTATGCCGAGCCGTCGATGGTCGATGCAGCAGCCAGGGAATTCGCCGATACCGAGAAAATGATCGCAACGACGGAAAAACTGTACGGCCCGTATCGCTGGGATCGCTACGACATCCTCGTGTTGCCACCGAGCTTCCCGTTCGGCGGCATGGAGAATCCGCGCCTCACGTTCGCGACACCGACCGTGATCGTCGGCGACAAGAGCCTGGTTTCGCTGGTCGCGCACGAGCTCGCGCATTCGTGGTCGGGCAATCTGGTCACCAATGCCGCGTGGAAGCACATGTGGCTCAACGAAGGCTTCACGACCTACGTCGAGAACCGCATCGTCGAAGCCGTCTACGGCAAGGCGCAGGCCGACGAGGAATTCATCCTTTCAGCCGATGAATTGCGTCGCGAAGTCGCTGACACGCCCAAGCCCGACCAGCGACTGGAGCCGAACTTTGACGGTCGCGATCCGGACGATGCCGGCTCCGATTTCGCCTACACCAAGGGTGCTTGGCTGCTGCGCACGCTTGAAGCGCGCTTCGGTCGAGAGGCATTCGACGCCTATCTGCGTGGCTACTTCGACCACTTCGCGTTCCAGAGCATCACCACCGAACAGATGCTCGGCTACCTGCAGCCGAAC
>JBDSNK010000080.1:0-2998 GCA_039915385.1 Dokdonella sp. | reverse complement strand
ACCGTCAAGAGCTGGATCCGACGCGGGCTGCTGCGACTCAAGGCGTGCCTCGAACGATGAACACGACCGCCGACAACATGGGAACCGACACGCCCGAACGCGGCGACCTCGCCGCTGAATACGTGCTGGGTGTGCTCGATGCCGCCGGACGACGAACGGCCGTGCAACGCATGGCACGCGAACCTGCCTTTGCCTACGACGTCGCCGCGTGGGAATCGCGACTGACCTCGCTGATCGAAGAAATCGCGCCGGTGCCGCCACCGTTTGCACTGTGGCCACGGATACTTTCCGCGGTCGGCCTGCCGGCCGATGATCGTGCGCGCAAGAGCAGCGGGCGCCGCGAAGCACCATCTTCGTTGTGGCAGAGCGCTGCACTGTGGCGCTGGCTCACGGCCGGCGGATTTACCGCAGCCGCCGCGAGCATCGCCATGCTTCTGCTCACCCCACAGGTCGTTCCACCAGCGTTGCCAACCAATGCGCCATTGGTCGCAAAGATGGTGCAGGACGATGGCAAGTCGCTGTACCTTGCAACCGTCGATGCGCGCCTCGGCACGATGGTCGTACAGCCGACAACCGTGGATATCCCGGCAGGTCGCGTGGCCGAGCTATGGTTGATCCCGCCAGGGGACATACCGCATTCGCTTGGCCTGCTCGATTCGAGCAAGGCCAATTCCGTGGTGGTGCCAAAGAACCTCATCGCGGCTCTGGGTCCACATGCGATCGTTGCGGTCACTCTGGAGCCACCCGGTGGTGGTCCCGGCGGCAAGCCAACGGGGCCGATCATTGCCAAGGGCGAAATCGCGCTGCTCTGAGGCGTAGCCTGTTTCCGTCCGGCCTCTGACTGAGCCGGGCGGGGGCTGTTGATCACAGCGCACGCCCTCGAGCCTGCATCCAAATCCGCTTCCGCCCCGTACTTCCGTTCGAGTCCCCTGTGGAAATCGAACGATGCCGTCCCATCCGGTCCATGAAGCCAGCGCGCAGGGTGCGATCGCCACGGCATCACGCCTGCAGCGCGCCTCCGCAACGCTGAAACGGTGGTTCGACACCGAGGCGGATATCGAACTCGACGAACGCGCCGATCGTATCGACTGGCTGCGCACACTACCGTTCATCGGCATGCACCTGGCCTGCATCGGCGTGCTCTTCGTCGGCGTTTCGCGTTTCGCGATTGCGACCGCCGTCGCGCTGTATGCGATCCGCATGTTCGCGCTGACCGGCTTCTACCACCGCTACTTTGCCCACAAGACGTTTCGCGCATCGCGCGGCGTTCAGTTCGTGTTCGCAGTGATCGGCGCTGCTTGCGTGCAACGCGGCCCCTTGTGGTGGGCGGCCCATCATCGCAACCACCATCGCCATGCCGATACCGAACGCGACCTGCACTCGCCGCGCCACGGATTCCTTTGGAGTCACATGGGCTGGTTCCTGACCCGTCGCGCATTCCGTACGGATCTTTCAATGGTGCGCGACTTCGCACGCTTCCCCGAACTGCGCGCGCTGGATCGCTTCGATATTTTCGTGCCGGTGCTGCTCGCGATCGGCGTGTACCTTCTCGGTGCGTGGCTTGCAGTTGCACACCCTGGCTTGCACACGAATGGCCCACAGTTGCTGATCTGGGGCTTCTTCGTTTCCACCATTGTGCTGTTCCACGCGACGGTCACGATCAACTCGCTCGCACACCGCTTCGGCCGACGTCGCTACGAAACGCGCGATAGCAGCCGCAACAACTGGTTGCTCGCGTTGATGACGTTCGGCGAAGGCTGGCACAACAACCATCATTTTTTCCCAGGCGCGGCGCGACAGGGTTTTCGCTGGTGGGAATTCGACGTCACCTGGTATGTCCTGCGTACGCTGGCGTTGCTCGGCGTCGTCCACAGCCTGAAGCCCGTGCCTGCATGGGTGCTGGCGCGCGCGGAGCATTGAACCCGTGCGCATTGCGATCATCGGCTCCGGCATCGCAGGTCTCGCATCGGCGTGGCTGCTGTCGCGCGTGCACGATGTGGTGCTGTTCGAGTCGAACGACTATCTCGGCGGTCACACGCATACGCACGATGTCGTCGTCGACGGCCGCACCTTCGCCGTGGACACTGGCTTCATCGTGTTCAATCCGGATCACTACCCCCTGCTGACACGCCTGTTCAACGAGCTTGGCGTGCCGTCGCGCGCAACCTCGATGAGCTTTTCGGTGCAGGACGCCGCGAGCGGCCTCGAGTACAACGCCGGCAGTCTCGACGGCCTGTTCTGCCAGCGCAGCAACCTGCTGCGACCGGCATTCGTGCGCATGGTGGCCGACATCCTGCGTTTCTATCGAGAGGCGCCCGCGCTGCTCGACGACAACCAGGACCATCGTTCGCTCGGTGAATACCTGAAACAGAATCGCTACTCGGATGCTTTCCGGGATTTGCATATCGTGCCGATGGCATCCGCGCTGTGGTCATCGTCCGCTGCACAGATCCTCGACTTCCCGATCCGGCATCTGGTGCGCTTCATGGACAACCACCAGATGCTGCAAGTCAGCGACCGCCCGCAGTGGCGCGTGGTCGATGGCGGTTCGCGCAGCTATGTCCGTGCACTGCGTGCGAAGTGGCGCGTCGAGGAACGCCTGTTGTGTCCCGTCAGCGGCGTTAACCGCGCCAACGGCAAGGTGCAGATCTCCAGCCGGCACGGCAGCGAAGAATTCGATCAGGTTGTATTTGCCTGCCACAGCGACCAAGCGCTTGCACTGCTCGCCGATCCCAGCGACGAGGAGCGTGCGATCCTCGGTGCGATGACCTGGCAACGCAACGATGTCGTGCTGCACACCGACGCGCGCCTGCTGCCACGCAACCGCAAAGCCTGGGCCGCATGGAACGCATTCGTCCCTAGCGGGACCGACACCGATTGCACGGTCAGCTACTGCATGAACATCCTGCAGTCGATCAATGCGCCGCGACCGCTCATCGTCACGCTCAATCGCAGCGCCGACATCGATCCCTCAACGATTCTCTGGCACGGCAACTAC
>JBDSNK010000043.1:0-7777 GCA_039915385.1 Dokdonella sp. | reverse complement strand
GCGGACCGTGCACGCACAGCTCGCCGGTGTCGCCGATCTTGAGGATTTTGCCGTCATCGTCCTGGATGCTCACGTCGGTTGACGAAATAGGCAGCCCGATCGAGCCGTTGTATTCGGGGTTCTCGAGAGGATTGATGCATACCGCCGGACAGGTCTCGGTCAAGCCGTAGGCTTCCGCGAGGACGCATCCCGTCACTTTTTTCCATCGCTCCGCGACCGCGCGCTGCACGGCCATGCCGCCGCCCAGAGTCAGGCGCAACTGCGAGAAATCGACCTGGTCGAAACCGGGAGTATTCAGGAGCCCGGCGAAGAGCGTGTTGACGCCGGTGATGGCGGTGAAACGTATGGCGCGGATAGCGCGCACGAATCCGGGCATGTCGCGCGGGTTCGTGATCAGGTGATTGACGCCGCCAATCCGTGCGAACACGAGCAAATTCGCCGTCAACGCGAAGATGTGATACAGCGGCAATGCGGTGATGACGACTTCCTCGCCCTCACGTGTCGCCGGACTGATCCATGCATAAGCCTGGAGCATGTTAGACACCATGTTGCGGTGGGTCAGCATCGCGCCTTTGGCAACTCCCGTGGTACCACCGGTGTACTGCAGGAATGCCAGGTCGTCGGGCCCGATGTCGATTTTCGGCAGCTTGGAGCGGGTGCCGCGACCGAGTGCCTCGTTGAAGCGGATCGCGTCCGGGATCGAATAGGGCGGCACCATCTTCTTTACGTGGCGCACGACGAAGTTCGTTATGGCCGACTTGGGGAAGCCGAGCATGTCGCCGAGGCCGGTGCAGATCACGTGCTTGCACAGCGTGTCGGGCAGTACCTCGGCTACCGTGCTGGCGAAATTGTCGAGTACCAGGATCGCGCTTGCGCCCGAATCGACCAGCTGGTGTTTCAGCTCGCGCGGCGTGTACATCGGGTTGGTATTGACGATAGTCAGACCGGCACGAAGTGCGGCCATGATCGCAATCGGATACTGCAGCACGTTCGGCAGCATGATCGCAATGCGATCGCCCTTGGCGAGCTTGAGGTCGTTGACGAGGAAAGCCGCGAACGTCGCGCTGAGCCGGTCGAGGTCGCCGTAGGTGATGCTGCGGCCCATATTCGTGAAGGCAGGCCGGTGGCGAAAGCGATCGCAGCACTCCTCCAGCAGTGCCGCGACCGAGCGATACTGGCCCGGATCAATCTCGGCCGGAATGCCTGCCGGATAGCTGGCCAGCCAAGGACGTTGTACGGTCGTCATGCGTGTTCCCCTATGGCCGAGAGCGGCAGCGCATTGCTGCGACTGGGCAGAATCGGTGTCGTTCCATTACGCTGCACGCGAATTGCGACGGCGTTCCGGTCGATTGCAGCACAAGCCCGGAACAAGCGGCAAGCCGCATTGCAACGTGGATCGGTCATTGAGGAGGATTGCATGCGCCAGCTATTGATCGCCATCGCGTTCCTGCTATGTCTGTCGTGCGCGCGCAAGCCCGATGCGGAGGCGATTCGCAGTGCGATCGCGGAGGCAGCTGAGGCGGTCGAGGCCCACCGGGGGGCGAACCTGCTCGAGCGCGTCAGTGGGGATTTCATCGGCAATGACGAGCTCGATCGTGAGCAGCTGGACCGGTTCCTGCGCATGCAGATGATAGGTGCGAAATCGATTGGCGTGAGTGTCAATGGTATCCAGGTGGACGTCCAGGGCGATCGCGCGACGGCAAGTTTCGAAGCGAACTTGACGGATTCAAGCGGGCGCTGGATCCCGGATCGGGCTTCGACGCTGAAATTCGAGACTGGCTGGCGGCGCGAGTCCGGCAAGTGGCGCTGCTACAACGCGAAGTGGACGCAGCGCTGACGCAGGTCAGTGCCAATAGCACGGCGCCCGGTGCATCCGTTTTCGTTCTTGAAAGTGGTGCGCTAGAGCGGAAAACGAAAACGGCGCAGTTTCCCGCGCCGTTCCGCTGCTCACGCGTGCTGCGGGCGCGTGCATCGTAGACCTACGCCACCTTCTTCGCGGCCAGCTGACGCAGCACATACTGCAGGATGCCGCCGTGGCGGAAGAACTCGCGTTCCTTCGGCGTCAACAGCAGCACCTTGACCTTGAAGGTCTTCTTGCTGCCGTCCGCGGCGGTTGCCGTGACATCCGCTTCCTTCGACTCGCCGCCGTTGAGGCCGGTGATGTCGAATGTCTCCTTGCCGCTCAAGCCAAGGGTCTGCGCGTTCTGGCCATCCATGAACTGGCACGGCAGCACGCCCATGCCGACCAGATTCGAGCGATGGATGCGTTCGAAGCTTTCGGTAATGACCGCTTTGACGCCAAGCAGCAGGGTACCCTTTGCCGCCCAGTCGCGCGAGGAACCCGTGCCGTATTCCTTGCCGGCGAGCACAACCAGCGGCATTTTTTCCGCCTTGTACTTCATCGCAGCGTCGTAGATCGCAAGCTGTTCGCCGCTCGGCACATGCAGGGTGTAGCCGCCTTCAACGCCATCCAGCATCAGGTTCTTGATGCGGATGTTGGCGAACGTGCCGCGCACCATCACGTCGTCGTTGCCGCGGCGCGAGCCATAGGAGTTGAAGTCCTTCGTCTCGACGCCCTTGCTGATCAGGAAGCGGCCCGCCGGGCTGTCCTTCTTGATCGAACCAGCCGGCGAGATATGGTCAGTGGTGATCGAGTCGCCGAACAAGCCCAGTACGCGCGCGCCGTGGATGTCTTCGATGCTGCCGGCGTCGCGGCTCATGCCGTCGAAATAGGGCGGATTCTTGATGTAAGTGGAGTCGTCCCACTTGAACAACGCGCCGTCCGGTGAGGCGATCTGGTTCCAGCGGCTATCGCCCTTGAACACATCGGCGTAGTTCTTCTCGAACATCGCCGGATTGATCGCACCCGCGATGGTGTCCGAGACTTCCTTGTTGCTCGGCCAGATTTCCTTCAGGAACACCGGCTTGCCGTCGCTGCCGATGCCGAGGGCGTCCTTGGTCAGGTCAATGTCGAGGGTCCCGGCGAGCGCATAGGCAACCACCAGCGGCGGTGATGCGAGGTAGTTCATCTTCACTTCGGGATGGACGCGGCCTTCGAAGTTGCGATTACCGGACAATACGGATGCGACCGCGAGATCGCCTTCGAGAATGCCCTTGCTGATCTCGACTGGCAACGGGCCGGAGTTGCCGATACAGGTCGTGCAGCCATAGCCCACGACATAGAAACCGACCTTTTCGAGCTCCTCGAGTAGTCCGGTCTTCTTAAGGTAGTCGGTGACGACCAACGAGCCTGGCCCCAGCGACGGTTTGACCCACGGTTTCGACTTGAGGCCACACGCAGCTGCTTTCTTCGCCAACAAGCCGGCGGCGAGCATCACCGCAGGATTGGAGGTGTTCGTGCATGAGGTAATGGCGGCGATCACTACGGCGCCGTCACGCAGACGGAATCTCTCGCCGTTCAATTCAACATGTGGACCATCGGCAAGTGCGCTTTGGTCGTGGCCGACAGCCGTCGCGCCGCCTTCGTTGGTGAAGCGCTCAACCGTTTCCAGCGTCGGCTTGCGGCCGGTCGTGAGACCGCCGACGGCGTCGTGAAAACTTTTCTGAACGCCCTCCAGAAGCACGCGGTCCTGCGGACGCTTGGGGCCGGCCAGCGAGGGCCTTACGTCGGCAAGATCCAATTCCTGCATGGTGGTGAAAATCGGCTCGATCGAGCTCTCGTCGTGCCACATGCCCTGCGCTCGTGCGTAGGCCTCGACCAGCTTGATTTGTTCTTCGCTGCGACCCGAGAGATGCAGGTAGTTCAACGCTTCCTGGTCGATCGGAAAGATGCCGCAGGTCGCGCCGTATTCCGGCGCCATGTTTGCGATCGTCGCGCGGTCCGCGAGAGGCAGGTGCTTCAGCCCTTCGCCGAAGAATTCGACGAACTTGCCGACCACGCCGAGCTTGCGCAGCATCTGCGTCACGGTGAGCACGAGGTCGGTCGCAGTCACGCCTTCCGGCAGCTTGCCAGTGAACCTGAAGCCGACGACCTGCGGGATCAGCATGGACGATGGCTGGCCGAGCATTGCGGCTTCTGCCTCGATGCCGCCGACGCCCCAACCAAGCACGCCAAGGCCATTGATCATGGTTGTGTGCGAGTCGGTGCCGAACACGGTATCCGGGTAGGCCCAGCTCTCGCCGTCCTTGTCCGCAGTGAACACGACCCGCGCCAGGTGCTCCAGGTTGACCTGATGCACGATGCCGGTGCGCGGAGGAACGACCTTGAAATTGTTGAAGGCCTTCTGGCCCCAGCGCAGGAACGAATAACGTTCCTGGTTGCGCTCGAATTCGATTTCGACGTTGGTTTCCAGCGCTGATTTCGAGCCGAACGCATCGACCTGTACCGAGTGGTCGATGACGAGTTCGGCCGGGGCCAGCGGATTGATCTGGGTTGCGTCGCCGCCCAGCTTCACGACCGCATCGCGCATCGCGGCCAGATCGACGACGCAAGGCACGCCGGTGAAATCCTGCAATACGACGCGAGCCGGCATGAACGAAATCTCGGTGTCCGGCTCCTTGGTCGGTTTCCAGTTCGCGACCGCTTCGATTTCCTTCGCGGTTACATTGATGCCGTCTTCATGCCTTAGCAGATTCTCGAGGAGGATCTTCATCGAAAAAGGCAGGCGCTTGAGGTCGAAGCGCTGGCCGAGCTTGGTGAGGCTGGCGAACTGATAGCGTTTGCCGTTGACCTCGAAAGCATCCCGGGTCGAGAACGAGTCGGTCATTTGAATCTCCTGGCTTGCTGGCGGTGCTCGCTGGGAGCCACGGCTGGGCGCCGCGGCGCGATTCCGAAACGGAATCGGCGGGCCGGACATTATCGCTCAAACCCATGCCTGCTCGCGAGCTTGCCATCGCACCCGCTCAGGGTTCAATCCGCCAAGCGAAGCAATGGACTCAGCCGTGATCCAGCGTGCTGCGCGCAAGCATTCCCCGCGCGAGCATCGCGTACTCGCGCCGACGCAGGAGCAGACGGATTTGGCTGCCACCGACCTGGCGCCAGAGCACAGCGGCACGCACAGCTGCGAGGAGCAGGGCGCGGATCTGTTCCACCAGTTGCGGGTTGGACAAGTTCACTGGGCTGCCATGCACGATCACGCGCGGACGCAGCTGCGACAGCGTGGCGACATACAGTTCAGCAAGGCGCCCCTGCACGGTTGCGTGCTCTATACCGAAATGATCGACTTGGCGCTGCACGCGTTCGATCCCGCTGCGCAATTCGCCGAGCATGCGCGGATTGCGCGAAAGGCGGCGCTCCAGGCGCAGTACACCCAGCACCAGGCGGGTGAGGGGCATATTGCGTTCGCTGCTGTCGAACTGTGCCAGCAGGGTTTCCAGACCTAGGCGCGCCCCATCGACACCGCCGAACACATCCGCCGCGCTCGCGGCATCGATGCGGAAAACGCTGGTCAGGCTCGCTTGTGCAGCGGTGGTATCGGCGCGACCTCGCATCGCCAGATCAACCACGAGCCTGCATGCCTGCAACACACCTGCCAATGCGATTACGCGGGATTCACGCATGATGCGTGCTCTCGACCGGAGTGTCCCAGCCGCCGAACGGCGCGTCGCACCGGTCGATGATCCCGCCACCGAGGCAGGTTTCGCCCTCGTAGAAGACCACCGATTGCCCTGGCGTAACCGCGCGCTGCTGTTCATCGAAACGAACCACGCAGGTGTCGCCGTCGATGTCTACCTGACAAGCCTGATCACTCTGACGATAGCGCGTCATGGCTGCGCAGCGCAGTGACGTTGCGGGCGCGACGCCGTCCACCCAATTGAGACTGCTGGCAGCCAGCGTTTGTGAGTGGAGCCAATGATTTGCATTGCCTTGCGCGACATACAGCACATTCGTCGATACGTCCTTGCCGATCACATACCACGGCTCGTCGCTGGCACCGCGGCGACCGCCGATCCCCAGGCCGCTGCGCTGGCCCAGGGTGAAGTAGAACACGCCGGGATGCTCGCCGACCGTGATGCCATCCGGCGTCTGCACAGGTCCCGGCCGTGCCGGGATGTAGTCGGACAGGAACGCGCGGAAATCGCGTTCACCGATGAAGCAGATGCCGGTAGAGTCCTTCTTGTCATGAGTGGCAAAACCCGCCTCGTGCGCGAGTCGGCGCACGTCGGGCTTGTGTAGTTCTCCGAGCGGAAACAAGGTCGCGGCCAGCGCTTCCTGGCCGAGCGCGTGCAGGAAATAGGTCTGGTCCTTGCCGGCATCGCGCGAACGCAGGAGTCGCCAACGGCCATCCTGGCAGTCGACGCGAGCGTAGTGACCCGTTGCAATTTTTTCCGCGCCCAGCGCACGGGCGTGGTCAAGGAAAGTCTTGAACTTGATTTCCCGATTGCACAGCACGTCAGGATTGGGCGTGCGCCCGCGCCGGTATTCGTCGAGGAAATGAGCAAACACCTGGTCCCAGTATTCGGCGGCGAAATTTCGCGCGTACAGCGCGATACCGAGCCTGGCGCAAACCGCTACGGCGTCCTTGCGATCCGCGTCGGCTCGGCAAGGGCCTTTGCGCTCGTCTTCTTCCCAGTTCTGCATGAAGAGGCCCGCGATTGACGCACCCGAGCGCTGCAGCAGCAGGGCGGCAACCGACGAATCGACGCCGCCAGACATGCCGACGATGACCTCTGCCGCCATCATTTCTTGAATAGTGCGGCCACGGATGGCTGCTTCTTGAGTCTCGCGCTCATGAATGGGCGCACAGGTATCTGATCGCATCCAGTGGGAGCCGTCGCCCAGCCACCCAATCATCGACGCTGGCAAGCACCATCGGACTGCGCAGGCGCGCTGCGGCAGCGGCCATTTCATCGCGCGTCATCCAGATCGCGCGCAAGATACCGGTGTCGAGTGGTCGTGTGGCGTCGTGCGCGACCGCATCGGCCGCAAATGTAAAGCGCACGAACTGGCGCCCCGATGGCGATTGCCATTGCTGCACGCCCAGCAGGCAGGTCAACGCGACGGTCCAGCCGGTTTCCTCCAGCGTCTCGCGGATGGCAGCGGCTTGCAGACTTTCATCGGGATCCAGATGACCTGCCGGCTGGTTCAGCACGATGGATCCCCGTATCTCTTCCTCGACCAGCAGGAAGCGGTCATCACGCGGAACCACCGTCGCCACCGTCACATGCGGACGCCAGATGTCAGTTTCGTCGAGTTCAGTCGTTTGGGAGAGTTGTGTCATTCGCCCAGTTTAACAGGCGTGGCAGTGGGGTCTTGCAGCGATGCATTTCGGCATCATTTACGGAGTCGCCTTTGCGACACGGAGTTATACTCGGCTTGGAAGTTACGAAACGTTTTCTCATGGCCCAACGACCCGATCAACATACCGAACACAATCCCGGCCTCGCCGTCGAGGAGGCGAGGCCGCAGATTGTGCGTCCGCCGCTATACCAGGTGATCCTGCTCAACGACGACTTCACGCCGATGGACTTCGTGATCGTCGTCCTCGAAACATTCTTCAGCCTCGATCGAGAACGCGCGACCCAGGTCATGCTGCACGTGCATACGCGTGGAAAGGGCGTGTGCGGTGTGTTTACGCGCGAGGTTGCCGAAACCAAAGTGACCCAGGTGAACGAATTCTCCCGAACCCACCAGCATCCTCTGCTGTGCACGATGGAAAAAGCGTGACAGTAGCGCGCATGATTGAACCAGCGTAACCGGTCCATATATTGCAAGCAGCCACTCCAGGCAGCGTAGTTCGGAGTATCCGCAATGTTCAGCAAGGATCTAGAGGTCACCATCGGCCAGTGTTACAAGGAGGCCCGCGAGCAGCGCCAC
>JBDSNK010000024.1:0-3945 GCA_039915385.1 Dokdonella sp. | reverse complement strand
TGAAGCTGGCATCGAGGCCGCACTGCGGCTGGATGCGGGCCACGCCGATGCGGCTCTCGCCGCCGCCGGATGCAAGGGTTCCGACCATGACCTGACGGCCCACGAAGTCCTGCGAGAACGCGCCCATTACGTCGTCGATCGCCGGAGGCGCCAGGTCGAAGAACACCTGGTGCGTGTAGCCGCCGTTGCATCCGCTGTAGCCTGACGTACCGTCGCTCAGGCTGCGCCAGATGCGGAAGTCGATATCGTTGCCGCTCGGGCGGAAACTGGTGCCAAGCGTCAGTGAATTGTCCAGCGAGAGGCCGAGACCGGCCAGGTTCCACATCCCGAGCGTGAACGGTGTGTAGGATCCCGCCCCCGGCTCTCCCTGCACGACCTGGCCGTTCGCGTCGAACCAGTTCACTGCGGCAACCTGGCTGGTGCCGTCGCGAAGTTGCGTTGCCATCGCCCACTTGCCGTCGGGCATGCGGGCCGCCCAGGCGTCCACGGCGTTCCACTGGTAGCCATTGCTCGCGGGCCATTCGTAGGTAGCGATGCCACCATTGCCGAAATAGGGATCGAGGACAAACGTCTGCGCCAGACTGGTGGAACTCCTCAGCACCAGCAGCAGCAAACCTGCGGATCGGGTAGCGGTATGCATGACGTACTCCAGTGGTGTACGACCCTAACTACGCAAAGGCACGGCGCATCCCCTAATGCCGGTTGAGCATTGCCGGCAGGAAACGATATCTGCGGACCCCAACGACGGATTCCGGTGGCGGAATCTTCCCGCTGACCCGCTCACACCGGCGCCGTGCGAACAGACAACTCATTCGCGAATGCTCACGCCGGGCAAGCGCAACACATAGTCAGCACCCATCAACTGCGACGGCGTGTAGTAGTCGCCCGCAGGATGCGCAGCGAGCACGTGTTCGACGATGCCGAGCGCGGACTGCACGGTCAACGCGTAGCCGTTGGGCGTGACCAGCGCGAGTTGCGCTTGAGTGCCCGCGGCGTTTCGGACTTCGCCCCAGATGTGACAGTTGGTCGATTCGCGTCGTTGTGCATCCGGACCAGCAACGGCACCCGCGCGCGACTTGAGGAAGGACTGCACCGGCGCAAGCCCTAGCAGCGGCTTGAGATGACGCATCCAGCGCATGCGCGAGATCGTTTGCGGCGACACGGCCATGTAGGTCGTGACATTCGGGATGCCGGTCGACACATACGCGGTGTAGACATCGCCCCACGGTATCGTCATGGCCGTGCGCTGCTTGCCGGCGCGCTCGAAGGTACGCGTCTTCCAAGCGAGCGGCACGTCGACGACTGCGCCGGCGATGCGCGCGCGACCGCCCTTGGCGAGACCTTCGACGCTGGTCTTGGCGGTGCCGGGGCTGGCGCCGCCGCCGGCCTCGAACGCGAGCACGAGTTCGTTCGCATCTGGCAGGCGTTGCTTCAGCATCGCAGCCACGCAGTCGGTCGGCACCACATCGAACCCGACGCCGGGTGCAACCACGATTCCCTGCCGTTTCGCGCGCGGTTGCGCGTGATGGCAGAGCGCGAAGATGTCGATCTCGCCGGTAATGTCGAGGTAGTGCGCCTTGTGCTCCAGACAGGCTTCGAGCAGCGGCGCGGCGGTTTTCGAGAATGGACCGGCACAATTCAACAGCAAGTCGACACCATCGAAATTGCGCGCGATCTCGGCCGGATCGGCGAGTTCGAACACGCGCCGCGTCAGCGACAGTCGCTGAGCGAGTGCGTCGAGTGCGTCGAGGTTGCGTCCGCCGAGAATCGGTTTCAGGCCGCGCCGCACGGCTTCTTCCGCGATCAGCACGCCGGTGTAGCCGTTTGCTCCGTAGATCAGGATCCGGTCCATTGCTGCGGCCTCATGTTCGCATCAAACGTCATCAACGCAACGGGTAGACATCAATGCGGATGCCACCCAAGCAACCTGCCAATCCACGGCACAACCAGCGCCGCGACAATTCCGATCACGACAATCGCCAGCGGAATCATCGCCATGATCCACGCCTCGCGTTCGAAATGATTGATCTTTCGCTTCACTTCTTTGCGCTCGGGTCCGCATACAACTGCTGCGCGCGCTGGAACAGCACCCACGACGTCGCGATGTATTTGTTGCCGCCCGCGGGCATGTTGCCGCGATGCGTGTGGGTGAAGCCGCCGGGCGCGATCAGCAGCGAACCCGTCTTCGGCACGATGCGCCGTTGCTGATAGAGGAATTCGGTCTCGCCGTCGCTGAAGCCATCGTTGAGATAGATCGTCCACAACAGGACGCGATGCAGATTGTCGTCGCCGTCCGCCTTCGGCGCGATCTCGCTGTGCCAGTAAGGATAGCCACCCTCGTCGGCGAAGTAGCGCTGGATATTGACGCCCCCGGGTCGAAACAGCTGGGTGACGAGGCGTTGCAGGTCTGCATCTGGTAGCGCACGTACGTCGTCGACACCGAGCATCTGCGAGTCGCCGCCTTCCGTGCGCTTTCGATACAACGCTGTCGGCGCGAGCGCGAGATAGGTGTACTTGCGCACATAGGCGAGCAACCCGCGCAACATCGCGCCGTTGAGCAGGTTTTCCGCATTCTTCCATTCCGCGTGACGGCTGATGTCCAGATCCCAACTGTCCTTGAGCCGCGTGTTGACCCCGCCCGCGGTCGCGCCGCGCGTGAGTTTGCCGCTCGCCTCGAAGCTCGCGATGAGGTCGCGACAGACCTGCGCTTCGAGCGCGTTGTCGTATACCTCGATGAAATCGTTGCTGGCCATGAGGTCGGTGGCGGGGCGTTCAGGTGCAGGGGCGGACGATGCGGCCATCATTGTGCAAGGAGATGCCCATGTCATCGTTCGGACTGTATCTCATCGGCGCGATCATCCTGATCGGCGGCTTGGTCTACGGCGCATTTCTGCTGCATGTGCAGCCGCAGTGGATTGTCGTCGGCGCGGTCGTGCTGCTGGGCGCCTGCATACTTGGCGCGGTCAACCATACGCGCGGGCGCGATCCGCCGACGTAACGTTCATTCTGTCGCGGCGTCGCGATGGCAAGCCGTCGCACGCTCGACCTCGTTTTTCGAGCCGAGGAAAACCGCGACGCGCTGATGCAGTTTTTCGGGCTGGATGTCGAGGATGCGCCGATGACCATCGGTCGCCGCGCCACCGGCCTGCTCGACGATCATTGCCATCGGATTTGCCTCATACATCAGGCGCAGCTTGCCCGGCTTGCCCGGCTCCCTGCTGTCGCGTGGATAGATGAAAATGCCGCCGCGAGTGAGGATTCGGTGCACGTCGGCAACCATTGAGGCGACCCAGCGCATGTTGAAATCGCGTCCGCGCGGGCCAGTCGTTCCGGCAAGCAGCTCTTCGATGTATCGCTGCATCGGCACTTCCCAGTGGCGCATGTTTGACATGTTGATCGCGAACTCCGAGGTCTCTTCTGGAATGCGCATGTTCGACTGCGTAAGCGGAAAATTGCCTTGCTCGCGATCGAGCGTGAATGCGTGAACGCCATCGCCGAGCGTGAGCACGAGCACGGTGCTCGATCCGTAGATAGCGTAACCCGCGGCAACCTGTTGCGTCCCCGGTTGCAGGAACGCCTTTTCATCCGGCTTCACGCCCTCGGGACAACGCAGCACCGAGAAGATCGTGCCGACCGAGATGTTCACGTCGATGTTTGATGAACCATCGAGTGGATCGAACACGAGCAGGTACTCGCCTTTCGGATAGCGGTCCGGGATCGGATGAGGATCGTCCATCTCCTCCGACGCGAGCGCAGCGAGATGGCCGCCCCAGGCATTCGCCTCGAGCAGGATCTCGTTCGACAGCACGTCGAGCTTCTTCTGCGTTTCGCCCTGCACGTTTTCGGTGCCCGCACTACCAAGCACACCGCCGAGCGCGCCCTTGGCGGTCGCGATCGAAATGCGTTTGCAGGCACGCGCGACCACCTCGATCAGCAGGCGAAGGT
>JBDSNK010000006.1:0-14937 GCA_039915385.1 Dokdonella sp. | reverse complement strand
AGTTGAAGAAGAACGGCCCGCCATACGGACGCGCGCCCTTGCGCTCTTCATCGCTGGCGTTGGCGTACGCCGTCCATTCCGGTGTCAGGTACACGTTGAAGCCGAGGCCTTGCTTCTGTCGCCGCACGGACAAGCTGCGTTCGGGTGTTGCCGCCGACACTGCGGCAACCGCCGCGGATGTACTGCCGCCGGCGACGAGCGAACCGGGCAAGGTGAGCTGGTTGCTGCCGACACCGTTCCAGATCGGTTTCGCATTGTTCGACAGCACGTTTGGCAAGTCGCGCAGGAAGGCCTGGATCTTGTAACTGCCGGCGCGGCCGAACACCGCCTGGTAGTACTGGTCGTCCTCACTCAGTCGACTTGCGCGCACGTTGGCGTAGCTGCCATCGTGCGGACGTTCCCACGTGTAGTCGAGCAGGCCGAGAATAAGGCCGCTATCCCAATCGACGTAGCGATTCCACTGCGCATTGTTGTCGTCGCCAGAGGTTGCGAGCGCACCGATCTGCAGCACGCCGTAGCCTTGCCAGTCTCCGTGTTCATCCGGATGTGGAGAGGGCGGCGGGCAGGCGTACAGATTGCCTGTCGGCGAACGGTGCTGGCCGGCGATCAGCCAGCTCGTGCCGCGCTCGTCGCAACCCTGCGCGGTCGTTCCCGCGCTCGGGTCGAGTTTGTTCGCACGCCACGTATCCACACCGACACCGCTGTCGGCGTGCGCGGCCAACGCGGTCGCGATGGTCGCGGCGAATGGCAGCGCGTGCAGGAATCGAGACAAGCGTTGGTGGCGCATCATCATCCTCCGGCGTGCCTATTCGTGGAACTTCGGACCAGACGGCGCGTTCGAGCCATGAATGTTCGCGTGGCAGGTGATGCAGCCGCGACCCATCAGGCGCTCGTCCGGATTGGTGCCATTGCCGAGTGCCTGCGGCGTCTGCAAATCGTTTGGGTGGCGCAGGTTCGAGTGGCACTGCTGGCACAGGAACGGAATCGGCGCGACCAGCAAGGTGGCCTGGTTCGACCCATGCGGCGTGTGGCAGTTAAGGCAGCTCTCGCGCACCGGCGCGTGCTCGAACAGGAATGGCCCGCGCTTCTCCGCATGGCACTGGTAACAGGTTTCGTTGACCGTGTTCGTCTTCAGCAGCGGACTCGTGAGCGAGCCGTGCGGGTTGTGGCAGTCGTCGCAGCTCATCTGGCCTTCCGGCAACGGCATGTGCGAACGGCGATTGAATTGTTGGCGCACATCCTTGTGGCATTGCGCGCAGGTGTCGTTGATCGACGCCTTCGCCATCAGGCCTTCGCTGGAGAATTTCGCCATCGGGTTGTGACAGTCGCTGCACGACAACCCGTTGCGTTGATGGACGGAGCCCGTCCAATGATCGCGTGGACCACCTTTGTGACAGCTGAGGCAGGTGCCCGTCTGCGCTTCGATCGGCGTGCCGGAATTCTTCGTGTAGCCGAGGATCAGGCCCTTGGTCGTCGGACTCTGCGCATGCGCGGAACCGGCGCCATGGCAGGTCTCGCAGACCGGAATCGACGCGTCTACCTTGTTCGCCGCATGCAGGCCGAGAGCGTGCAGGGTATGCGTGAAGTGTTCGCTCTCCAGTTGATGGCAGGCGATGCAGGTGCGCTCGCCGACCGGCGTCGCGTCGACCGCATTCGGATTGTGCGCGACCGTCGCTTTGGCGAAACCCGGCGCTGCCGTCAGCGCGTTGCTCGTCGCGCGTATGTCGTCACCGCTGAGATTCGAGGAGGGCAGTGCTCGCGCCAGCGCTTCCTTCGACTGCTGCGCGACGGCGTTGCCCGGAGCCAGGCCTGCAATGGCCAGCGCAAGCGCCAAGCAGACCGCGGCAGTCCCTGCAGAAGCTCGTGACCTCGCGCGCGCAGACATTCGCCGGACCATGCTTCACATCCCCAGTGTTCATCGGCCCTCGTCAGGCGACCTCGAAGGGCGGCGACGGGCATGTGCACAAGACTGCGCCTGCCATCGCAGGGGGTCAATCCGGTTGTAGGTGGTTTCCCCCAGCGCTCCCGCGTGTTTCTTCACGCACTGTGATGCTTGCCGCGAAATGACTGGTAGTACGCAAGCAGTGAAGCGAGATCCGCAGACATGTCATCGCTGGTGTGGAACAGCGGGCCGATGCCGATGGTCTTTGACGGGTAGTCGAAATACACAGGCAGGATCGGCACGCCCACCGTGTGCGCGATGTGCCAGAAGCCGCTTCTCCAGCGGCCGCCGCGCTTGCGCGTGCCTTCCGGTGCAATACCGACCCAAAGCCGCGGTTTTGCGCGCAAGCGTTCGACGAACTGGTCGACCAGGCCATGTGATGCGGTGCGTTCGATCGGAATGCCGCCGAGTTGGCGCAGCGCCCAACCGAGTGGCCCGATGAAGAGTTCGCGCTTGCCCATGAACGACACATCGACACCAAGCGCGATCTTGAGCAAGAGCGCCCACAGGCCATCCCACCAGGAGCTATGCGGCGCGGCGATCAGCACAACGCGCGATTCGTCCGGAAACTTTCCCAGCACATGCCAGCCACACGCATGGAACGCGCGTGCTGCGAGACGACGCCATCGGTTCTGCCGAAATTGCGGGATTGCGGGCGGCAGCGGCAGAGCGTCGATCGTGCCGCTCACTCGGCGCCCCAATCGCCGCTGCCGCGGTTGCGCTTGACCACCGAACGCGTCTTCTTCGCGTCGATGCGGCGCTCCTTCGACGCACGCGTCGGGCGCGTTGCAATCCGGCGCTTGGGTACGGTCAGCGCTGCGCGGATGATTTCCACCAGGCGCACGCGGGCGTCCTCGCGATTCTTGCCCTGGTCGCGGAAACGATTGGCCTGGATCACCAGTACGCCGGCATCGGTGAGGCGACGGTCACGTCGCGCCAGCAGCCGCGCGCGCACTGCTTCAGGCAAGACGCGCGAGGCAGCTACGTCGAAGCGCAGTTCGACCGCGCTGGCAACCTTGTTGACGTTCTGGCCGCCGGGACCTGCCGAACGCACAAAGCGTTCGACGAGTTCATCGTCGGGAATCTGCAAATCAGCATTGACGTCGAGCATGCGAGCATTCTACGGCTGATCCCGGTGCGTCATTGCTTGACGGCAGCGAGCACGTCCCGTGCGGCGAGGGAGAGGTTGTTCGCGCCCCCGACGAGAATCTCCAGATTGGCTCTCTGGCCGTGCTGCGCCGTCGATTCCATCGTGCGACGCAGCCTGCTCAGATTCTGGGTGCAATACGCACCGAATTTGACCGCGCGCTGATTCGCATTGGGCACAGAGGCAACCTGCCGCACTTGCCCGCACAAGGCCTCCGCCTCCGCGAGCTGGCTGCCGGGTATGCCGAGGTCCACGTTCGCATCGGGTGCGCGCGCTACTGGCATGGCGGTTGTCAATGCTGCTGGGATCTTGTGATTGCCCGTATCGGCGAGTTCTGCGAGCGAACGCGCGGTCTGCAAGGCGACGGCGCGGTGCACGGTGGCTGGCGCGCTCAGTTCCTCGAACGTGAACGTTTTCGGATTGCGTGCCTGGTCGGCGATCCAGTCTGCGAGGGCCGCGCGGCAGCTCTTCTTGCCTTCCTCGCTGTTGAAACGCTCCGACAAGTCTTTGCGCAAGGTCGCGTCGCCCGACCAGCCGCGCAGGCAATCGATCGCGTTCTGGTCCAGCGTGGCCTTCGGATTGGTCGCGGCAGCCGACTCCTTGTGCAGCAGGGTTGCCAACTGCTGGTCATCCGGGTTGCGCAGGTGCGTGCATGCGCTCGCGCCGAGCACGCAAACGAGGCCGGTCAGGACCATATTTTTCATGGGCGAATCTCCAGTAGCGGATATCAATTTTATTTCAGGTGCGACGGGCAGCAACGGCGAATGCGATGACCGCGCCAAGCGTGCTGACCCAGGCCAGCGGCGGCAGCCAGAAACGCTGCGGGCCAGGCGCCACGAGCAAGGTGATCAGTGCGCTTGCGACCACCAGCGACACGCCGAGCGAAAGCCATGTCGCGACGCGCTGGCCGTGTCGGACGCGTAATTCCAGTTTCCTCAGATCGTCGGAGGAGATCTTTAGTTCCATGCTGCCCTGGGTTGCCTGTGCGAGGAAACCGTGCACGAGCTGTGGCATGTCCGGCGCCGCGGCAATCCATTCCGGCAGGCGCCGGCGCAGCGCCTTGAGCATGGCGCGCGGTCCGCTGCGCTTGCGCCAGATCCGCTCCAGCACCGGTTTTGCCGTGGCCCAGATGTCGATCTGCGGATGCAGCAGGCGGCCCACGCCCTCGATGTTGAGCAGGGTCTTCTGCAGCAGGATCAGCTGCGGTTGCAAGGTGAGTTCGTGGCGACGCGCCATCTGGAACAGCTTGAGTACGACTTCGGCCAGAGAGATTTCGCTGAGCGGGCGCGTGAAGTACGGCTCGCACACGGTGCGCACCGCCGCTTCGAGTTCGTCCACGCGCGCATGCGCCGGCATCCAGCCGGCACGCACATGCAATTGGGCGATGCGCGCGTAGTCCTGGTTGAACAAGGCAAGAAAATTTTCCGCGAGCCAATACTGATCGCGCTCCGGCAACGAACCCATGATGCCGAAATCCAGGGCGATGAAACGCGGGTCGCGCGGGCGTGTTGCATCGACCCAGATATTGCCGGCGTGCGCATCCGCGTGGAAGAAGTTGTCGCGAAACACTTGCGTGTAGAAAAGCCGAACGCCCTTTTCGGCGAGTGCGATGCGGTCGATGCCGGCCGCATCGAGCGCGGCGAGGTCGTCGACCGGAATCCCGCGCACGCGTTCGAGCGTCAACACACCTTCAGTCGTGTGCGACCAGATCACCTCGGGTACATAGAGGTCGTCGGAGTTCGCGAAATTGCGCCGCAGCAGGGACGCGTTGGCGCCTTCGCGCTGCAGGTCCAGTTCGTGCGTCAGCGTCATCTCGATCTCGCTGACGATCTCCTGCGGACGAATCTTGTCCGCGTTCGGATGCGTGCGCTCGACGAAACCGGCGAGCGCACGCAACAGGGCTACGTCATCGCCGATGCGCGCATGGATGTCCGGTCGCAGAACCTTGACCACAACGTCGCGGCCATCGGCGAGGGTCGCGCCGTGCACCTGCGCGATCGACGCGGAGGCGAGCGGGACATCATCGAACGTCGCGTATCGGCTGTTGAGCCCTGTGCCGAACGCGCGCTCGATCGCGGCCCGCGCCTGAGCAACGGGAAACGGCGCGACGCGGTCCTGCAGCTGGGTCAATGCGTCTGCGACGTCGGCCGGCATCAGGTCGCGCCGCGTCGAGAGGATCTGGCCGAACTTCACGAAGATAGGACCAAGCTCGGTCAGCGCGTGTACGAGGCGTTCGCCGCGCGGCAAGCCGGTGACGCTTGCGGGCGGCGCCGTCATGATCGCGCGCAACCACGCCAACGCACGCGGGCGCCGCGACGCAGGCAGCAGTTCGTCGACGCGGTAGCGAGCGAGCACGCGCGCGATGCGCAGCAGGCGCGGCAGCTGGCGCAGCGCAATCATGCGCGCGCGTTCCCGCGGGCGGCCACGCGGCGCACGCGTGCTTCAAGTCGATCCGCACGCTCGCGCAACGCGTCAACGTTGTCGAGGAAGGCTTCGAGCTCGGCTTTCGCGACCAGGTCACGGCCTTCCTCGGTGAGGAATTCCGCGGCGTCCTGGGCGAACGTCAGTGCAGACGTTCGCGACCAGGCCAGCCCGCCGCGGATCGCACGCGCGACCTGGAAGCCGAGCACGTCGCCAAACACGCGCGCGAAGGCTTCGTCGAAATCGGGCGCGAAGCGCGTCGCGAGTTGTTCCAGACGTCGTGCGAGTTCGGCATCGCCGGCAATCTCGACGCGACCCGGAGGCAAGGCGCCGTCCTTGCCGCGCGCAAGCGCAAGAGACAGCAGGCCGGCTGGTGTCGCCGCAATGCGCAGCGCGCTGTCGCCGGCGAACGCGGGGCCAATGCAGAGTCGATCGCCGGCAACGGCGATGCGCATGGCCGGCAGCGCGCCCTTGAAATCGATCGTGATCGCTCGGCCGTCGAGCGCGCCGATGCGCGCTTGCGTGTCGGGGTCGAGGGTCATGATGCGGTTCAGCGCCGCTTCCAGCATGCGGCCCAGCATGGCCAGGAGCGGATTCGGCGCGCGTGCGGCGGGCGTTGTAGTGAGGTCAGGCATAGGCGTGGATTCTACCTGCCTGCGTGTACGCAGCGGCACCGCCACTGCATAGACGTGAGTGAACCCTCTTAATCTGCGGCTCAGCCTGGGTCACGTAGCGTGCGCTGTCTGCCGATGACCACACGATGGTGATCGTGAACCTGCTGACGTGTCATGTCGCGCAAGCGAGAGGGAAGCATCAATGAACCGAATATCTTGCGCATTGCTGGGCCTGCTGGTTTTCGCCTGCGCGAATGACGCGCGCGCCGCCACGCAAGAATTCAGCGGCGTCGCGCCATCCGGGGCTTGGTATCACATCAAGGTACCGGACGGTTGGCACTCGGGCAAAGCGCTGGTCATGTTCCAGCACGGTTTCGATATCCAGCCAGCGACGAATCCACCCGGCCTCGGACCCTTGGACTCGATCATGCTCGCGGAAGGCTATGCGGTCGCGGCAACCAGCTATCGCCAGGCTGGTTGGGCGCTGTTTACGGCGATCGAGGACAATCGGGAGCTGCTGCAGGTGTTCACGCAAATTGCCGGCGCTCCCGGCGAGATCGTCCCGTTTGGCGGTTCGATGGGTGGCCTTGTCGCCCTCAAGCTGGCCGAGGCGCCGGGCTTTCCGCCGGTACATGGCAGCTATGCGCTGTGTCCCGCAGCTGCGGGAGCTCGCCTGTGGGATTCGGCTATCGATCTGCGCCTCGCGTACGACGTGGTCTGCCACGACGCTGGCGACCTGCCGCACGGAGATCAACCGCTGCCGTGGGCTTTCAATCTGAACATGATTCCCGACAACATCGACGACCTGTCCTCGCAGGCCGAAATCCTGCGCGCGCTGCTGCCGGTGAATCAGTGCACCGGCGTCAACCTGCCCTCGTACCTGCGCAACGACGCGATGCAGCGACGGCTCGATGAGCTGATGGCATTCACACACATCACCGACGAACATTTCTTCGTCACCAACGTCGGCTACTCGACCTTCGTGTTGAGCGATCTGGTGCGTGCGCCAGACAAGCTCGGCAACCGCAATGCATTCACCACCGCGGGAGTGGACTACAGCAGTGATGCTGCCATCGACGCCGGCATCGCGCGCATCAACGCCGATCCTTCGGCAGCGCTGTTGTTGCACCAGATGTCGGATTTCCGCGGTGCCATCGGCGCTTCAAAAGTACTGTCGATGCACACCAGTCGCGACCAGCTGGTCATTCCCGGCAATGAGGATTTCGTGCGCAGTGCGCTACCGGCCGATCAGCGCACCATCGCGATCGTCGACGAACCGACACCGACGCATTGCGGCTTTACCGCAGCGGAAGGGATTGCAGGCTGGGAGGCCTTGCGCGCATGGAAGGAAGGTGCGCCGCAGCCGCGGGTAGCCGATTTGCAAGCGGCATGCACCACGTTCGCAGCGACCGGAGGAGTGGATGGCCCATGCCGCTTCGACGCCAATGCGCAGCCCGCCGCTTTCGACAGCATCGTGCGGCCACGGCCGGCTACGACCGGCCCGTCGCCGGTGCACGCTCAGCGTGCCTATCCGCTGATCCTGCAATTGCCGCGCGGCGATCGAAATCGCGCGCTGGAACCGTGATGCCGAAGCGAATTCCACCGTCGCGACGATTGAACAATTGACGCGACGATTCAGTGATCCTTGATCGGAAACGTTTCAGTGCTGCCGTCGCTGCTCTTCTGTTCGACGCGCATCGGCGCATGGCGTTCATGCTGTCCGCCCGCAGCCGGGCCGCAGTGATAGGCGCCCCAGCTCTGCTGGCCATCGCGCGGTTCACCGATCGGCTTGATGGTGTCGGCGCTCAGGCTGGCCGCTTCATTGCGCGCCATGACCTCGAGTTCGTCTCGCACCTTGAGGCCGCTGCGATCGACAGGGCCCACGTGATCGAGCACCGACACGGTGATTTGGCCCATGTCTTTGCAACCGGTAACCTCACCGTTCCACGCGGTGTGCACCTTTTCGCCGCGTGAATCGAGTTTGATGCCCCAGCTGCAGGCGGCAATGGGCAGAGTCAGCAAAAGAACGGGCAGTGCAATTTTCATGGATGCCTCCTGCGTGAAGCGCGCGATGCTAGCGTGGTATGGCTGAACGCAATCCCCGATTTTGGCGCGCTAGGAGTGGCTAGTCGAGATGTCGCATCGCTGATCAGCATCGCGGCTGAATCCGCTCCTGCAAGTCTTTCGATCAGCGCACGACCTTGCCATCCGCATCGATGACCTTGACGTCGCCGATCTTCAATGCACGGATCGGTTGCTCGATCTTCTTCAGATCGCCGACCACAACCCACGTCAGTGCCGAGGGCTGGATAACTTCCTTCGCCGCCGCCTGAACCGCTGCGTCGGTCTGCGCCTCGATGCGCGGCTTCAAGGTCTGCACGTAGTCGTCCGGACGGTCGTACAGACGCATGCTGGTCATCGTGCCGAGCACCGCGCCGGTGGTCTGGAATTCGCCGGGCAGGCTGCGCACGTCGCCGACCTTGATCTTGTCGATTTCGTCGTGGGTCAGCGGTTTCGCGCCGATCACGTCCTTGGATTCGCGCAGGATCTCGGCGACCGATTCGCTGGTCTTGTCGGTCTGCACGGGCGCGTAGAGCATGAACGGACGCTGCCCAATCGCGTTCTGCAGGAAGCTGAAGGCGCCATAGGCCCAGTGCTTGTCCTCGCGCAGATTCATGTTCAGACGCGAGGTGAAGCTGCCACCGAACGCGCCGTTCATGGTCTGGATTTCGAGGTTGTCCTTCGCCTTGGTCGACGGCGCGATCACGCCGGCGAGGATCATCGATTGCGATGCGCCGGGTTTGTCGAGCAGGAATACGCGCGGGGTTGTCGGTGCGACAACGTTCGCGATGTTCTTCTTGGTCGGCGCGGTTGCTGCTGCCTTCCAGTCACCGAATACCGCGTTGAGCTTGGTCGTGATGGCTTCCAGCGTGGTATCGCCAGCGACCAGGATCGTCGCGTTGTCCGGGCGAATGAAATCTCGCACATAGCCGCGCAGGTCATCCGCCGTCAAAGACGCAATCGATGCTTCCGTGCCCGAGCCGGTGAACGGAATCGCATACGCGTGGCCGGCGCCGTACAGCAGAGGCGGCAAGGTGCGCAGCGCGAGGCCGGTCGGCTGTGTTTTTTCCTGTGCGATCCGCGCCAGCCACTGGCCGCGCACGCGTGCGATATCGGCTTCGTGGAACGCGGCATTGCGCACGATGTCGGCGTACAACTTGAGCGAGGGCTCCAGTTGCGAACTCAGTGCGTTGAGGCTTGCAGTCGAACTATCCAGGCCCGAGCCTGCTCCCATGACCGCACCGAGGCGCTCCGCGCGTCGCGCAATCTCGAGCGAATCGAGTTCGCTGGTGCCTTCGTCGAGCATCGCCATCGTGAAGGCCGAGGTGCCGAGCTTGCGCCCCTGGTCCGACGCGTAGCCCGCATCGAACAGCAGTTGCAATTGCACCACCGGGATGGTGTGACGCTGCGCAAGCACCACCGCGATGCCATTCTTGAGCTTGCCGTGTTCGAGTTTCGGGAAGCTGAGATCGGGAAAACTCGATACCAGCGGCACGCCCTTGCCGCGATCGATGTCGGACTTGCTCGTCTTGAAATCCTGCTTCGGCGGCAGGACCGCCGCCGGGCGCCCCTCGCGTTCGCCGAGACCCGCCTTCTCCATTTCATCGTCGGCCGAGAAATCCGCATCCTTCGGCGCTGGCGTGACGATGAGGGTGTAGTCGCCCTGCGCAATCCACTTCTTCGCCGCGGCGAGCACGGTTGCCGGTGTTGCGCCTTCGACCGCAGCCAGGTCGGCCTTGTAGGCGGCCGGATCGCCGCGATAAACCTGTCCCTCGGCGAGGATTGACGCCTTGCCGTTGACCTTTTCAAGACCGCGAATGAAGGACGCACGCGTGTCGGTCTTGACCCGCGCAAGTTCGTCCTCGCTGGGACCGTCCTTGAGGAATTTTTTCCATTCGTCGGCGATCGCGGCTTCGACCTTGGCTGTGTCGACGCCTTTCTTCACGTCGACCTGCAACTGCAGCATCGATGCCAGTGCGATCGTTTGAACGCCGACCGAAACGTTGTCGACGAGCTTGTCCTTGTAGACCAGTCGTTCGTAAAGCCGTGAGGTCTTGCCGCCGCCGAGCACGGCACCGGCGAGTTCGACCAGCGCTTCATCGGCATCGTCGAGGCCCGGCACATTCCACGCACGCACGATGCGCGTCTGCGCGACATGATCCTGCATCGTGTCGCGCGTCGATGTTGTGCGCGGCGCCGTCCACGCCTGCTGGCGAGCCACGGGCGGGCCGGCCGGGATATCGCCGAAATTCGCGAGCATCTTCGCCCTTGCCAGTTCCGGCGTGATGTCGCCGACCAGCGCAACGGTCACGTTCGCTGCGCCGTAGTAAGTACCGAACCATTGCTTGACGTCGGCCAGCGAAGCGGCATCGAGGTCTTTCATCGATCCGATCGTGTCGTGGTGATACGGATGATTCGCCGGAAATGCGTTCGCGGTGATGCGCTCATCGACGCGACCGTAGGGCTGGTTTTCGCCCTGGCGTTTTTCGTTCTGCACGACCCCGCGCTGTTCGTCGAGATCCTTTTGCCCGATCGCGCCGAGCAGGTGGCCCATGCGGTCCGATTCCATCCACAAGGTCATGTCCAGCGCCGTGGTCGGCACCGTCTCGAAATAGTTGGTGCGATCGAACGAGGTCGTGCCGTTTTGATCGGTCGCGCCAGCAAGCTCGAACGGACGGAAGAATTCGTCCTTGTGGTTCTCCGAGCCCTGGAACATAAGATGCTCGAACAGGTGCGCGAAACCGGTCTTGCCCTTGGGTTCATCAGCGGAACCCACGTGGTACCAGACACTGACCGCGACGACCGGCGCCTTGTGGTCCTCGCTGACTACCACCGTCAGCCCGTTGGGCAGGGTGAAGCGCGTGAACGGGATGTCGACGCTGTCGGTCGCGGCCGCGGATGCGCCGGCACCGAAGCCGAGAGTCAGGAACGTGGCGGTGATGCGGCTGGCGAGGGTCTTGCGCATGGGTTCTCCTTGACGCGCGCTACCGATTGGTCGCGGCGGGTTGAATCAAAGGTCGAGGCTACGCTGGCACCGCGTGCCGCCGCAACGGACGATCGTCACGGCGTAGACTGCCAGAGGCAACATGAAGTTGCGTTATAGGGAACGGCATGGCGCATGTTCTTGTCACCGGTGCGAACCGTGGCCTCGGCCTCGAATTCGTGCGCCAGCTGCTCGGTCGGGGCGAACGCGTGGTCGCAACCTGCCGCCAACCGGGTCGCGCGATCGAGCTGACGCGGCTTGCTGGCGTACATCCGGGACACCTGACCGTGTTGCCGCTGTCGTTGCCCGACGCGCGATCGATGGCCGAGCTGGTGCGCGAGATCGAGGCGCTGGATCTGCGCATCAGTCTGCTCGTCAACAACGCGGGAATGCTGGTCTCGGGCGAGCGCTTCGGATCGATCGAGGCGAAATCGTTGCATGACAGTTTCGCTGCGAATGCACAGGGGCCATTGCTGCTGACCCAGGCACTTGCACCGCGCCTCGCCGAGCAAGCAAAAGTGATCAACCTGTCGAGCGGGCTCGCGTCAATCGCGGGCGCCGATTCCCTGTACAGCCCGAGCTATTCAATCAGCAAGGCCGCGTTGAACATGGCAAGCAAGCTGCTCTCAATCGCGCTCGCCGATCGCGGCATCGTCGTCGTTGCGCTGAGTCCGGGCTGGGTGCAGACCGATATGGGCGGAGTCGGCGCTTCGTTGACGCCGGCGGAATCGATCACGGCAATGCTGAGCGTCATCGATGGCTTGCAGATTTCCGATACAGGCGCCTTCTTCGCGCACAGCGGCAAACCGCTGGCCTGGTAGCCACTTTGCGAGGACGTTAGCGGACGCAGCAATCGTCCGTCGGCATGTCCGATCGCTGTCCGCGGACGCCGCCTTGCTTTGCGTACAGCGATTGCATTGGCCTTCGTTGCATGTGCGCAGATTTCTGCTGACTGTGCCGAGGCTCCTCATGCTCACGCCGCACTGCGACGCCATTCTGCGCAGACGCTGCATGACTTCCGGACTAGCAACTTTTGGACGCCTTCGCGCATCCAATCAGCCGTGAACACATCTTGCTTCGGGACTGGCACAACGCTTGCTCTACGAGATATGCAAGCCCCGAATTGCAGAAGTACATTGCAGGAGAACCGCATGAACATGAATACCGTTTTCATCCGCGCCGCGATCGCCACGGCGTTCGTTGGTTTTGGCATCGCCGCGATGCACGTGCCGCACGCTGCGGCTGCCCAGGATGTCGTGTCGATGTCGGTCGACGCGCGCGCACCGCTGCAGGTGACCTTGTTGCCGACGCTCAGCGTCGTTGCCGACGCGAACAGACCGGAAGCGCCCGGCACTGCGCGCATCGCCAGCGACGAGCCCTTGTCCGTCACCCTGATGCCGACCGTGTACGTGAGCGCGCATGCGCCAGCATTGGCGGCGATGCTGCCGCGAGTGGATCCGACTCGCGTCGTCGCCGTCGATGCCGCGCCATCGGGATTGCCGCATATCGACGTCGAGCGAGCCAATACGGCAGCGGCCTTGCGCGCGCGCGTGATGCCCCGATAATGCGTGTGTGCTGCACGTCGTCCTTTTCCAACCCGAGATTCCGCCGAACACCGGCAATGTGATTCGCCTGTGCGCGAACAGCGGCGCCGCCTTGCATCTGGTGCGACCGCTCGGCTTCGATCTTGACGACGCGAAATTGCGTCGTGCCGGTCTGGACTATCACGAGTTCGCACGCGTCACGGTGCATGACGATCTGGCGGAGTTCGTTACTGCAGCGCAACCACGCCGCCTGCTCGCTGTGTCGACCCGCGCCCGCGTGCGCTATGACACGATGGTCTACGCCGATGGCGATGCGCTGTTGTTCGGGCCGGAAACGCGCGGACTGCCGCAGGCCGTGCTCGACGGCATCGATCCTTCGCAACGCCTGCGCTTGCCGATGCGCCCGGACAACCGCAGCCTGAACCTTTCAAATGCGGTCGCGATTGTCGTCTACGAAGCGTGGCGGCAGATGGGCTTCGACGGCGCGGCATAGCAAGCTCCCACAAACCAGATGCTTCGTTCGGTGCTCGCGCGTGGCAGATAATCTGCGGTTCGCCGGCCCATCAAACGCATCAATCCAGCCGCCGACCATATCCCGCCCCTGCAGGAGCGGCTTCAGCCTCTCCTGCGGTGTCGTCTCGCCGCTCAGGGATATTCGGGCTTCTGCTCGCGCGAAATCAGCGCACGCATGCCTTCCGCCGGCGTCAACTCCTCGTGCAGTACGCGCTGAACGAGTGCGGTGATCGGCAGCTCGATGCCGTGTTCGTTCGCGAGCTTCATCACCGTGTCAACTGTCTGCACACTTTCGACGACCTGGCCGATCTCGGCGATCGCCTGCTGCAGACCAATGCCCTGGCCAAGCGCAAGACCGAGGCGGCGATTGCGCGAGAGATCGCCTGTGCAGGTCAACACCAAGTCGCCGAGACCGGCGAGACCCATCAGCGTTTCCGCACGCGTGCCGAGCGCAGCGCCCAGACGCAGCATTTCGGCGAGTCCGCGCGTGATCAATCCTGCGCGCGCGTTGAGCCCGCACTGCATACCGTCAGCGACGCCGGTCGCAACAGCCAGCACGTTTTTCATTGCGCCACCCAGTTCGGCACCGAGTACATCGCTGCCGGTGTAGGCGCGGAATCGGGGCGAATGCAGTTGCTGTGCGACCGTGAGCGCGAACTCCGCGTCGGCCGAATGCACGGTCAGCGCAGTCGGCAGACCGATGGCGACTTCGCGTGCGAATGATGGGCCGGTCACGACAGCGCCAGCGTGGCCGGGCAGAGATTCGGCAACGAGCTCATGCAGGAACCGCCCTGATGCCGGATCGAAACCCTTGGTGGCCCAGGCAATGCCGACGTCGGCGGCGACCCAAGGGGCAATCGTATCGAGCAGTTCGCCAAATGCATGGCTCGGCACGGCGATCAGGATCGTGCCGGCATCGCGCACCGTCGGCTCGATCATCGCCGACAGCTGCAAGCTGGGTGGAAATTCGAGTTCGGGCAAGTAGCGGGCATTGCGTCGTGCCGTGGCCATGTCGACCACGGCTTGCGGCGTGCGGCCCCAGAGCGTGGTCGGCACACCGTTGCGCGCGAGTTGCACGGCGAGCGCCGTGCCCCACGAGCCGGCGCCAAGTACTGCGACCGGTCGAGGGTTATGCATCGTCGAGCAGGTTCCGACGTCAGATTACTGCAGCACGGATGTCGCGCTTTCTGCGGGCGCTTCTGCGCGGCGACGCATCTGTTCCGCGTACAACTGGTCGAAATTGATCGGCTGCAGGAAGAACGGCGGGAAGCCGCCATTCTGCACCAGGTCCGAAATGAGCTGGCGCACGTACGGGAACAGCACGTTCGGGCAATACGTCGCGAGCACGGCATCGCGCGCCTGCGGCTCGAAGCCGGTGAGGCCGAAGATGCCGGCCTGCTGGACTTCGGCGAGGTAGGCTGTCTTGTCTTCGACCTTGCATGTTGCGGTCACGCTGAGGACGACCTCGAACACGTCGGTGCCGAGCTGGGCCACGCGCTGGCTCAGGTTGAGTTCGACGTTCGGCTGCCCCTGCTGCTGGAAGACCTGCGGCGCGCCCGGAGCCTCGAAGGAAACGTCTTTTACATAGATGCGCTGGAGGTTCAGCTGGGCCTGGCCCGTCTGCGGAAGCGCCTGGCCGTTGGCCGCGCCGTTGGTGTTGTCTGCCATGGGATTGCTCAAAGTAAATGGAAAAGGACAGCGATTATCCCATG
>JBDSNK010000001.1:0-3415 GCA_039915385.1 Dokdonella sp. | reverse complement strand
TCAACTACAACCGGGATGTCGACGGTTCGGAGGGCCAGAAATTGTTCGCCATCCGCTCGACCGACAATGGCGCCACCTGGGAGACGCCAATTCAGCTGACGACGACCCCCGGTTCGTCCGATCATGGTTCGATCATTGGCGATGGCGCCGCCGTTCACCTCGCATGGCACGACGCTCGCGATCCACAGAATCTGGAGATCTACTACCGGCGATCGCTGGATAGCGGGGGGACGTGGGAAGACGAGGAACACGTTTCGACTGGCGCAGCGGGAGACTCGTCGACGCCGCTGCTCGCGGTGAGCGCCAACAACGTTCATGTACTGTGGATCGATCGGCGCGGCGGTACCTTCCAGGTGTACTACCGCCGACGGGCCGGCGAACTGTCTGACATCGTGTTTCGCGATGGCTTCGAAAGCGGCAATCTGACCGGACGTCATCACTGATCACGTTGAGTGCCGATGTTCTGGTTGAGTTGAGACCAAGGAATATCCGCGCGCGTGCTGCCTGCTGCGCGCCTCCACTATCACGTACAAAACCTGTCACGCTCGAAACTCGACGCCACGCCTCATGCTGTCGCGAAGTGGCGTCCGCGACTGTTCTTCATGCGACGCCCGCCACGATGCGAAGAACGGGGTCATGGAAGAACGCACCGGGTTCATTTGTGAGAGTAGAACGGTGAATCCGCCCCCCTGTTCCGCCTCCATCGCTTGATAAGGCCGCGTTCGATTCCCGACGGAATTTTTTTTACAACTGACTACCACCGCGTTTGGCAAGGATAAAAATGAAACATATCGCCGCTGTGCTCTTCAGCATTTACATGACCCTGTCCTGTCCCGCCTATGCGCAGAAAAGTGCAAAGCCGGTAACACCAACTTTGCCAGCGTACTTCACCTTGCCAGCGAGTTTCGGAATTGCCAGCGGCGGCAGTGGTGTCACCTTCGAGGATTTTGGTGAGTCAGATTTCTATCAGCCAGGCAGCGACGACGCAATCATCAAACAGGGCAAGCATTGGTATGCGCCGCTGGAACTGAAAAATCCGCCGAATGATATCGATGGAAAAGGCATCTGGGCGCAGCTGAAACCGGTACTCATCGCCGGCGGCTGGACGATTCCCATCGAATACGATTCCAACCCGTTCTCCGCGATGATGCTCTTTCAGAAAGAGGGTCATGACACGTGGGGCTACGTCAAGATTTTCGGCAGCGACGACCTGCGGCTCAATCTGGTCGAGACCGCTCAGGCCGCGAGCTTGCTGACGATCAATCCGCCCGCCGCAACCCCCGAGAAGTTTGCCGCCGAGAAAGGCGACTTTCCCTATCTGCCGCCGCTCGGCGGATCGTCGTTCAAGAGTGGGGTGCATGATTCCGGCGCAATGGAAGTTGCATTGCCCGACTCGAACGAAACGCTGGTCGTCGGCAGCGGCTTCATCGTCAAGTTTTACGCCAATCTGCCTACGGTTTCGACCCTTGCGTTCGTCAACGCGTATCACGAAGGCTTGAGCAAAGCAGGCTGGACGATCCTCTCGCAAAATCATGGTTCCGACGCCACGCTGACTGCGCACTACGCCGCTCATGGCCGGGATCTCTGGGCCTATCTGCACATGGGCGGTGAAGAATATTCCATCAAGGTTGCCGATGTTGGCGCTGACAGTGATCTCGCCAGAGAACTGGCCAAGGATTGCCACGTTGCGCTGTACGGCGTGCTGTTTGATTTCAACAAGGCAACGCTCAAGGCGGAATCGGACAGTGTGCTGCAACGCGTTCTCGTCTTCCTGCAAAAAGACCCGACACTCAAGCTCGAGGTGCAGGGCCACACCGACAATGTCGGCGGCGACGACTACAACCAAAAGCTCTCCGATGCGCGAGCAAGCGCCGTAGTGACCTGGCTCGTTCAACACGGCGTTGCCGCCAATCGCCTTTCTTTCAAGGGCTACGGCAAGACAATGCCGGTGGTCAGCAATGACACGGACGAAGGTCGCGCGCGCAATCGCCGGGTCGAACTTGCAAAGCCTGGTTGCGCGAAATAGCAATCAGACTTGACCCATTCAGCTGACGTCGCCGACGTTCGCACCACCAGCCGGGCAGCAACGGCCGCCCGATCCACGACATCCGGGTGGACGCTCGCACCATCGAGACCTGCCGGCGATGAAATCTCGGGAAGGCTTCGACGTGGCAGCGGCAGCGCGCACTCGACGCAGGGATACCAGGCCGGAGCACACCCACTCGCTCCGGCCCGGTTTTTGAAAATTCAGCCCGACTCTTTCGCCTAACCGGGGCGATGCAGGGCGCAGAGCTTGTTGCCGTCGGGATCACGCACATAGGCCAGGTGCAGCGCGCCCATCGGGCTTTCACGCAATCCGGGTGAGGCCTCGATCGAGGTGCCGCCGTGCGCCACTGCAACGTCATGGAATTTCTGCACCTGTTCGAGTGAGTCGCACTTGAAGCCGATAGTGCCGCCGTTGGCAAACGTGGCCGCGTCGTTGTTGATGGGCTGGCTGACGCAAAAGGTGCCGCCGCCGTGGCGATAGAAGAGTCGACTGTGGCCAGTGCCAGCTTCGTTGCGCAGCGGCTCGCCTGCACCGAGTACTGCGAGCACCGCATCATAAAAGCGCTTCGATCGCTCGATATCGTTGGACCCGACCATTATGTGACTGAACATGCACCTGCTCCTGGATGACCGGCGCGATGCCGGGTGTGGTTAGACGACGAAGACCTTGAGCAGCTGATCGACCGGCCTGCGCAAGCGGCTTTCATTGATGAAGAACATCATCTCGCTATCTTTTTTGTGGACGCCGACGTCGGCGGCCGTGAGGCGTTCTTCCACTCCAGCCAGACGCGCGGATGCGATGTGCACCATGCAGATATTGCTTTCGTCAGGCACGCTGCGCCATCTCCAGCGGACTCAGCGGTGCGCGTGAAACGCCCAGGGCGAATAGCCCGGGCGCACGCGGAACAAGCCCGAATCCTGCGATGGCCGCAGGCGCTGCGGTCACCAATGCTTGTCTGCCCAGTAACATGATTGCAGTCCCCGTTGGTAACGATGGCGCGAAGCGTTTTCGCGACGCCCCGTCATGCGTTGGAGTCGTCTACACCGCAAGCAGTTCCGACGCGCCAACCGCGATGGCAGGACCAGGCTCATTGGTGAGAGTGGAAAATAAACCTCGCCGATACTCGGCACTTGGAAACCTCAGACTCTACCCGCGGTCTTGGCGCAGTACACTGACTGTGCAGCAATCTGAGCCACCTGGCAGCACAACCGAGGGATAGCACATGTTGACCATGATCGAGAGCCTTCCGGACCACGTGATCGGCATCAGGATCAACGACAAGCTTCGCGCAGAAGACTACGAGAAGCAGCTCATCCCGCTCGTCAATGAGAAGCTGGGGAGACACCACAAGCTCGACCTCCTCTGCTG
>JBDSNK010000288.1:0-3739 GCA_039915385.1 Dokdonella sp. | reverse complement strand
CCATCTGCGCACGCGGCACCATGACGTCGGCGACGGTGAGATCGGCGACCTCGATCGCGCCCTCGACCATGGACAGCGTGTCATTCGACATCAGGCCATTGGCCTGAGCGTGACGCAGCTCCTCGATGAGCTCTTCGCGGTTTTGCGGCTCCCCGGATAGCGCTTGTGAGATGCGCTCGAACCACGATCGTGGCGGGGGGGTACTAGGGGGATCCTCGCTCATTTCTACGACATGCAAGCCCAGCCGGGCGGGGCCGCAGTGTAGCAAAGCCGGTTTGCGGATGAGTTGCAGGGCGGTCCGCGAGGCGTCGCGCTGGGACTTGCCGGTCTTTCGTGGGAGCAACTGACTGTGGCAGCGGCTTCAGCCGCGATGCTCTCGCGGGGACTTACACCGTGCGACACCATCCCCACCCAACCCTCCCTTGTAAGGGAGGGCTAAAGCATTTGTGGGCGCGTCTTCAGCCGCGATGCCCTTGATTTTCAATGGATCTTGGCTTCCGCCGCTCTCACACCGTTCAAATGCAAGGGTGAGAGCATCGTTGCCGAAACCTCTCCAGCAGACCGTTGCTCCGACCAGTCAATGGCGGCTCTTGTAGGGGTCTGCGATGCCAAACCCGACCAGAACCTGGCGCTCCAGCGCCTCCATCACCTTGGCGTCGCGTGCGGTCTCGTGGTCGTAACCCAGCAGATGCAGCACGCCGTGAATGGTCAAGTGCGCGAAATGATCGCGCGAAGTCTTGTGCTGCTCGCGCGCCTCGCGCAAGACCACGGGCGCGCAGATCACGATGTCGCCGAGCAGGCCGGCGTGTTCGCCGGGAGCCGCTTCATACGGAAAGCTCAGCACGTTGGTCGCGTAGTCGCGCGCACGGAATTCGCGGTTGTAGCGACGCCCGGCAGCGCGGCCGACGATGAGGATGTTGACCTCGGTCCAGCGGTCGCGTTCTAACAACTCGGGGATCGCCGCAATCCAGCTTTCGAACGAACGCAGGACCGGCACGCCTTTGCGACCGGCTTCGTTTTTCAGCCACAGGCAGATCCGACTTGCGCCGATGGCATCGCGCGCAGCCGCCTTTCCGCGCGTGATCGATGGCTCAGATTTCATTGCCCTTCGCCCCGGGTGGCTGCTGGTCGAGTTCGCGCTGCTCGTAGGCGCGCACGATGCGCTGCACCAGTGGATGACGCACGACATCCTTGGCGGTGAAGAAGGTGAAACTGACGCCTTCGACGTCGTGCAGCACATCGACCGCATCGCGCAGGCCGGACTTCACGTGCTTGGGCAGGTCGGTCTGGGTCATGTCGCCGGTAACTGCCGCGACCGAGCCAAAACCAATCCGGGTCAGGAACATCTTCATCTGCTCGACCGTGGTGTTCTGCGCTTCGTCGAGGATCACGAACGCATCGTTCAAGGTACGTCCGCGCATGTACGCGAGCGGCGCAATTTCGATGACGTTGCGCTCGATCAGCTTCATCACCTTGTCGATGCCGATCATTTCGTACAGCGCGTCGTAGAGCGGGCGCAGATAAGGGTCGACCTTCTGCGTGAGATCGCCGGGAAGGAAGCCGAGCTTTTCGCCGGCTTCAACCGCGGGCCGCACAAGGATCAGACGCTGCACGCGATTGTCGTTGAGTGCATCGACGGCCATGGCAACGGCAAGATAGGTTTTGCCGGTACCGGCTGGGCCGATGCCGAAGTTGATGTCGTGCGTCGCGATCGCATGCAGATAGCGCGTCTGGTTCGCGCCGCGGCCTCGAATCAAGCCGCGTTTCACTTTCACCGCGACGTCCTGGGCGCCTTCGGCGGAGCGCGCGTTCAGTGCGTCGATGCCCGATTCGGACAAGTGCAGGTTGACTTGCGCCGCGCTCAGCGTCTCGTTTTCGCTCGCGTCGTACAAATCCCGCAAGAGTCGCTCGCCGACTTTCACGGCATACGCAGCACCGGTGACACGGAAAATATTCCCGCGATTGGCGATCTCGATGCCCAGGCGCAGCTCGATCTGGCGCAGGTGTTCGTCGAAAGGCCCGGCGAGATTGGCGAGACGCTCGCCGTCGGCGGGGTCGAGGGCAAAGTCGTGATGGATGGATTCGGTCATAGGCGCGCGAGGTTAGCGCGCGCCTGCGAATGACGCCAGACCGTGGAGGCTTCGATCAGGGATGTCAGTGGGCGCTGCCAAACGTCGTAACCACCCGTATCGACGGTTGCGACCTGATTGCCAGGCTCGGACGTCGTTCCAGGAGCACATGATCATGCAATCGTCGAAACGCGAGGTTCGGGACGCAAGAATTCAACGCGGAGGGTTTCGGCTCGTGCGCATCGCGTTGGCAGGCGCACTCGTCGTCGCAGCGGCGTCGGCGTCCGCACAGATAGCATTTGAGGCGCAGACACCGATGGCAACGGGTCCCACGCCGTACGCGGTTGCGGTCGGTGATTTCAACGCCGATGGCAAGCTCGACCTGGCAGTAGCCATGAGTGGCAACAACCGTGTCTATATCTACAGTGGCGATGGCCTCGGCGCATTCAGCTTCACGATCAGCTACGTGGTTGGCGCGGAGCCGCTTGCGATTGTCGCCGCCGACCTGAATCACGATGGCAAGCTTGATCTCGCTGTTGCAAATTACGGTGGCAATACGGTTTCCATTCTGCTCGGGAACGGCAACGCAACCTTCGGCGCCGCGGTTGCCTATGCGGTCGGCTCGTCGCCGTATCGCCTGACTGCAGGCAGCTTTGATCCAGACGGATACGTCGATCTGGTCACTGCCAACAACGGCAACGTCTGCTCACCGCCCTTTGCTTCCTGTGGATCGCTGTCCCTGTTGCGCAACAACGGCGACGATACGTTCTACGCCGGCGCCATGGCGTCGCTTTCGCCGGGCGACGTGCCGAGTGGTATCGCCTCCGGCGTGCTCACCGCTGGCGGGGATACCGATCTGGTCTTCACCGGCTCCGCCAGCAACGCGTATTCGGTTTACCTGGGTGATGGCGGCGGCGGATTTGCGCTGCACGGACCGTTCGCCACCGCGAGTGCGGATGCCATCGTCATCGCCGACTTCAACAAGGATGGAAAGAACGATCTGGCGGTGTCCCGCGTCGATGACGGCGATGTCTCGCTGCAGTACGGCAATGGTGACGGTACTTTCCAGGCGGCAGCGATTTACAGCGAGGGCGCGGCAGGCGCCTATCCGGACTCCGCTGTGGTGGCTGATCTGGATGGCGACAGTTTCCCCGATCTGGCGCTGGCCAACTACAACGACAACAGCGTCGCGGTGTTGCGCGCACGCACGGTTGGCAACCTGGGTTTCGACGCTGCGCTGACGGTTACCGGTGGCCTCGACCATCCCACGTCCATCGCGCAGGGTGATTTCAACGGCGATGGACGGCCCGATCTGGTGGTGACGAATGCAGGTTCAAACACCTTGAGCGTTCTGCTCAACACCTCCGTGTCCAATGATCGGATTTTCGGTAACGGCTTCGAGGTGGCTCCGTAGTGCCGCGCGTTCGGGCTTTCCGCCAGAACGCGCCGGAGTTCCGCCTGCATGTGCGGGTCAGCGGCTACGGCTTTGCAAACCGGTAGTGCCCAACCATCCACTCGTTGCCGTGGTCGTAGCCGAACAACTCCGCGCAGGACATCCAGAACATGCGCCAGCGCTGATGCCACAGCTTCGCATCCGGCCCGTACGCATCACCAAGCACGCGCAGGATTTCGTCCCGATGCCGATCCTGATTGACCAGCCACGCGTTGGC
>JBDSNK010000226.1:0-4706 GCA_039915385.1 Dokdonella sp. | reverse complement strand
CTGAACGGACGTGCTCTGCTGGTTGGCGATGCCGCACATGCGATCGTGCCGTTTCACGGCCAGGGCATGAACTGCGGTTTCGAAGACGCGGTTGAACTTGCGGATCTACTCGGCGCGCATGCCGACGACACCGCATGGGCGTTTGCCGAATTCGAACGACGGCGTCGCCCGAATGCTGAAGCAATCGCGGCGATGGCATTGGAGAACTACATCGAGATGCGCGACTCGGTCGCCGACGCTGGCTTCCTGCTGCGCCGCGAACTCGGCCGTCTGCTGGCCGAGCGCCACCCGGGTCGCTTTGTACCGCGCTATTCAATGGTCTCGTTTACGCGCATGCCGTATGCGCAGGCGTTCGCGCGCGGCGCGGTCCAGGAGGGGCTCCTGCGCGAACTGACGAGCGGCAAGCAGGACATCGACGAGATCGATCTCGCGCAAGCGGATGCGCTCGTGCAGGCACGGCTCACGCCCCTCGTATGAGCAGCACTCCGGATGAAACGAGCGTACAGATTCGCGAGCTCCTCGCGCTGTATCGACGCACGCATTACCGCGTTGTGTTGCCCGACCACACCGGATCCACGATCCAGATCGGTGCGATCGCGCCGAATGCGCTCGCGAACTGGCTCGGCAAAGACGATTTCGGCGCGTACATGACCCCCTGCAATCCGTATTCGCAGACTCTCAGCGATCGGCAGAATGACCAACGCCTCGCCGAGCTGCGCAACCGACTGCATACGGCAGGTGCGCGATTTCTCGAAGGCATTGCTTCGGTTCCGGATCAGCCCTGGTTTGAACCCAGCCTGCTGGTCAGCGGGATTCCGCTGACTGCCGTCGATGCATTCGCTCGTCTCTACGAGCAGAACGCCGTGGTCATCGTGCGTGCGCCAGACCTCACGCGCCTGCGCGTGTTTCGCGCCGCATGGCGCGATGCGGGCGTTGATGCTGCGGACCTCGACTACGCGACGACATGATCGCGCCACGACGAAGCACTGACCCTTCATGCACAGACATGCCGATGTCCCGATTCGCACGCGTTCTGCGTACTCCGACAGAACGATCCCGCAAAGTCCATGCGGCCCCACCGTGCGCTGCATTCGCCCTTGTCTGCCCAACGTTTCGATGAGATGACGCACATCAGACCTTGCTATGACGGACACACGCATGTCAATTGAACGCCAGCGCCAGATCTTCGCCATCCTTCGCAACGCGCTCGACTCAAGCGCACCGCCTTCGCCTGCGCAATTGCTGGAAGCGTGCGGAGGCGACGAGGGGCTCGCTGCGGACGTGCTGGCGCTGCTGAGCGAACGAGCGCCGGGCCTGCTCGACAGCAACTCGAACGAGATCGCGGGACGCCTGATCGACGCGAGCCACGAGCCGCAACCGATCGAAGGCGAGTCGATTGGAGGTTGGCGCATACGTCGCGAAATCGGTCGCGGCGGCATGGGCACCGTGTTCCTCGCCGAGCGTAGCGGCGATGGCTACGTGCAGCAGGGCGCACTCAAGCTGATCAGGCGCGGCATGGATTCGGACGACGTGCTCGCGCGCTTTCGTGTCGAACGCGGAATTCTCGCCAGCCTCGTCCATCCGCACACGGCGCGCCTGCTCGATGGCGGCGTCAGCGAGGATGGCCGACCGTACTTCGTCATGGAGTATGTCGACGGCGACACCCTGCAACGATGGGTGGCGCAGGCGGGCGCGAACCTCGACGCGCGGATTGTCGTCTTCCTGCAGCTGTGCGAAGCCGTCGCCCATGCGCACCACAACTTGATCGTGCATCGCGACATCAAGCCCGACAACGTGCTCGTCGATGCGAATGGGCATGCGCGCCTGCTCGACTTCGGCATCGCGAAATTGCTGGAGCCCGATGGCGGCCACGACCGTACAGTCACCCAGCGACGTTTCGTGTCGCGCGCGTATGCGGCTCCCGAACAGATCAGCGGCGCCGTCGCGACCACGGCCACCGATATCTACCAGCTTGGCGTACTGCTGTTCGAGTTGCTAACCGGCGCGCGATACGACGAAGCGCAACCGAGCGGCTCCGTGTCGGCATGGCTTGTACGCGCGCAGGCGCAGGCGGATGTCGCAAGCCGCCTCGCCGTTCCGGCGTCCGAGCTGCGTGGTGATCCGGGCATCATCGTCGCGCGTGCAACCTACGCCGATCCGCTGCGGCGCTATACAACGGTCGAAGCCTTCGCCAGCGATGTGCGTGCGTGGCGCAGTGGACGGCCAATCAGCGCACGCGCGGACAGCAATGTCTACCGCCTCAACCGCTTCATCAGTCGCCATCGCATTGCGACAGCACTCGGCGTATTGGCGTTGTGTGCCATCTTCGCCGGTTCGGCGCTGGCGATCTGGCAGGCGCGAAAAGCAGCGACCGAAGCACTCCTCGCGCGTTCGGCACAAGCGTTCCTGACCAGCGTGTTCGACGCTTCCGCACCCGATGCGGCGGCGGGTGAGCGCGTGACCGCGCGCGAACTGCTTGACCGCGGCAGCGAGCGCGTCCAGCGCGAACTCGGCGAGCAGCCGCGCCTGCGTGGCGAGATGTTGCTGACGCTCGGTTCGCTGTACCGGCAGCTCGGGCAGTTTCCGCAGGCCGAACATCTGCTCGAACGCGCATGCACGACGCTTGCCGAGGTCGCTTCCACTTCCGACAGCGCGATCCGCGCGCAGATCGAGTTCGCAGTGACCGAACGCGAACTGGGCAAGCTTGACGAATCCGAACATGCCCTGGTCGCGGCACTCGCTTTCGAAGCAGACGCAAAGCTGCGATCGCAAGCGTTCTCCGAGCGCAGCCAGTTGCGCGAGAAGCAGGGCCGCTTCGACGATTCAATCGCCGACGCGCGCGCCGCGCTCGCGATCGATCTGGGTCGAGGCGAGAGCGCCCGCGGTGACCAGGCGCGCGACCGCCAGGTCGAGGCGTTGACGCTGGCGCGCCGCGGTCAGTTCGACGAATCTGCGCGCCTTTCCGAACTGGCGCTTGCCGGCGCACGCGCGCTGTACGGCGAGGAAGACACACGCGTCGCGCAGATGCTCAACGACTACGGCGTCGCGCTGGCGGAGAAAGGCCGCTCGAAGGACGCCGAGATCGCGTTGCGCGAGGCGCTCGGTATCCGCCGCAAGCGACTCGGCAACGATCACCCGGCGGTCGCCGAAAGTCTGCAGGTGCTTGGTGCCGCATTGCGCGGGCAGGGCCGCCTCGACGAATGCCAGGCTGCGCTCGAGGAAGCCTTGAAGATCCAGCGTACCGCGTTTGGCGAGCACCACGTGCTGATCGCCAACACGCTCAATTCGCTCGGCATGCTCGACTTCACCCGGCGCCGCCCCGCCGACGCCGAGCGTTATTTCCACGAGGCACTCGCGATCTACCGCGAACGCAGCGAAAGCGACAGCGCGCCGGCCACCGCCACCGCCACCAACGAGGCGACCGTGCTGATCCAGCTCGGACGCTACGACGAGGCCGAGCCGCTGGTACGTCACTCGCTCGACGTGCATCTGAAACTCGTCGGTGAACAGCACCCGTTCGTGATGAGCGATCTCAACACGTTCGCGCAACTGGAGATGCGCCGCGACCACTTCGAAAGTGCGATCGAACATGCGCGGCGCGCAGTGCGCATCGCCGATTCCGCGTCGAGCCCGGCGCGCGAAGGCGCCTACGTGCACTTGTCGTTCGCGAATGTGCTCAACCGCGCTGGACACGCGGACGAGGCACTGACCGAGGTCGATGGCGCGATCGCTGCGCTCGAACGCATGAAAGCCGCCGACGATCCGCGCATGCCGGCCGCACGCGCGGTGCGTGCGGACGCCCTGCTCCGCCTTGGCCGTGTCGATGAAGCGCATGAACTGGCCGTCAAGGTCCTGGCCGAACGCAGCGAACGCATGCCCAGCGACATTGCCGGCCTAGCCGCGACGCATGCGCTGCTTGCGCGCATCGCCGATGCCAGCAAGCGCCCGGACGACGCGGACCGCGAACGCTCATCGGCCGCTGACCTGCTGGCGAAGATGCCGACACCCGACCCGGACCTGCTACGCCAGCTTCGGCGTCCGTCGATGACGCGAAGTTTGTGACGTGATCCGCTGCCTCGCCGGCGCGCGTCCTGCTTCCGGTGCTAGTACAGTGGATCGCCTGAGGCCCGCCAGTAGAAAGGGAATGTCCCGATTCAGCGGCGGCTTGCGTACTACACACTGTCACCCAAATCAGAGCATCCGCATATGTCCCACTCCCTCGCTGCATGGCTCGCCTGCTTCGCATTGCTGCCGCTCGCGCATGCAGCAGACAACGATATTGACCACACGTTTGGCAGCGCCGTTTCAGGATGGAATCGCCTGTACGAGAGCGGCGGCGGGACCCAGGACGAAAAGGCCGTCGCATTCGCCCGCACCGCGGACGGTGGCTATGTGGTTGCGCTCGAAGTCCCCGGCGGTGCCGCCAATGGAGGAACCGGCAAGCGCATCGGCCTCGCCCGCCTCAATAGCAACGGCAACTATGTTGCCAGCGGCTTCGGCACGGGCGGCCGCGTCTTCAAGGATGCGTTTCTCACCAGCGTCACTGACATGACCATCGACGCGCAAGGTCGCATCGTCGTCGTCGGCGCCACGCCTGGACAGGGCGGCCTTAGCGATTTCGGCGTGGTCCGCTTCCATGCGGACGGCAGCGACGACACCAGCTTCGCCGGCGACGGTGGCACGTCATTCGGCTTCGACGTCAGCGG
>JBDSNK010000177.1:0-8426 GCA_039915385.1 Dokdonella sp. | reverse complement strand
GCGATGCTCACGGTGGGGCCCGCATCCGATAGTGCCTGCCAGTACCACGACATTGCGGTTGCGGTTCAAGCCGCAGGCCAGGCGTCGGGGCCGGAACTGATCGCGATCTCCGGCGGCCCGTGGACGGGCCAGACCACGATCACCGATCACGATCCTGACGGACTGACCATCGAAGGCGGTTTCGCCAATTGCAGCGCGGGCATTTCGACCGGCCGCTCGACCCTTGATGGACAAGGTGCTGTGCCCGCAGGTCCGCTGATCGTGCACAGCGGCAATGGTTCGCTGACCCTGTTGCATCTGGTCCTGCAAAACGGCAAAGGCGCCGTCTCATCCGTTGTCGCCGGTCCGCTGACGCTCAGCGATGTGCTGGTTTATTCCAATCACGCCGACTATGGCGGCGGCTTGTTCGTGAGCGGCAACGACGTCTTCCGCATGCAGCTGAACCTGATCGGCACCAGCATCAACAGCAACAGCGCGACGGCCAACGGCGGCGGCATGTATCTGAGCAAGGTCGACGTCGCGATCTCGGGTGGAAGCAACATCCTCGCCAACATGGCAACAGGCTCGGCCTCCAGCGACGGCGGCGGCATTTACGCGATCGATTCGAACATCCTGGTGAAGGATCACAGCATCTATCCCTACGCCTTCATCGGCAACAACTACGCGCAGCGCAATGGCGGCGGCGTGTACTACTCGACCACGCATGCAGGCAACTACGAGATGCTGCTGTGGAACGACAAGGCGGAGCAGCCGCTGATCGTTTCCGAGAACACGGCGCAAAGCCAGGGCGGCGCGTTCTACCTGTCCTCGATCTCGTCGAACCAGCAGATCTTCTCCTTCGCCGGTTTCGAGAACGCGATCATCCAGCAGAACACCGCCTATGAAGGAGCCGCGTTCTACACATTCTCCAGCGGCGGCGGCGCATCGGTCGAAACCGAGATCCAGCTGGCGCAAAGCCAGGTCGGCGATTCGATTCCCGCATGCTCACCGGGCATCGAATGCAATGCGATCGACGATAATCATTCGATTGGCGGCGCCGTTGTCGAAGTCAACGCAGCCGGCAGCGCGGGCTCCTCCGCATTCCTGCTTTATCAAGGGCGCATGCGTGGCAATCGCGGCGGTGCTCTGATTGCGGGCAACGCCTACATGAAGATCGAGGGTAGCCTGCTCGCCAAGAATGAAATCAGTCAGGGCGGCGACCTCATCGACAATATTTCGAATGATCTGCATATCGCCAACAGCACAATCGCCTACAACACCCTCGCCGGCAGTGCGCTGTTTACCGTGATCCTGCCGCCGGCCTCACTGGAGATTCTGCACAGCCTGCTGGTGCAGCCGAACGATCCGGTGGCTGCTTACTCTGTCGGAGCCGGCGTCCCGGTCACGGTGCGCGATATCGGCGCCAACAATGTCTCGGGACTGGATACGGGCATCAACGTGCAGTACCTCACCGATCCGTTCGTGAATGCCAACAATGGCGATTTCCACATCCTCACGACCTCGTCCGCGGTCAATCGCTGGACCTGGAACAACGACGCGAATGATCCGCCGCCAACCGTCGATCTCGATGGCGCGTTGCGACCGTATTCGCTCTATCCGGTGAGTACGCCGTACGACTTCGGCGCCTACGAAGCCGGCTCGGTCGTCGACAAGATCTTCGCTAACGGTTTCAACTGAGCTCGGCCGTTTGCGAATGTCCAAAGCCGACGCAGAACGTCGTTGTTGATAGGGCCGGCGATCCCGGCGCGAGCGGACATCGACCATGTCGAAGCAATGTTGCCCATCCACGCAGCTGATGCCCGCGTTGCGTCTGCACGCGGTTTGCATCATGGCGGTGCTCGCACTGGCGTTTGCGGCAATGGATGCGAGCGCCGCCTGCAATGCGATCCAGCCACCGCCCGAGCTGTATGTGGGCGACACGGCGAGCGATGCGGCCTGCACGCAGAACGACATCCAATCCGCGATCGACGCCGCGACATGCGCTTACGGAACGAATATCTACATTACCCACGAGCAAACCTACGCGTCCCAACACCTCAACATCAGCGGCAAGAACGTGACCCTGATCGGGCGCGTGAACGGCGATGTATGCGGACCGGCTTCACAGGTGATCTGCAATCCCACCTGCCCGCCGCCGCCGACCGCACCGCGTGCCTCGATCAGCGGCCACAACGGCGACGCCGTGCTGACCATCAGCGGCACCAGCACGGTGGGCCTCAAGTACATGGACATCACGGGTGGTACGCAGGCCTCCGGTTTCAGCGGCGGCGGCATCGAATTCGTCGGCAGCGGATCGCTCACGCTCGATACCTCGTGGGTGCGCGGTAATCACGCGACCAATGGCGGCGGCATCTATTTCAATGGCACCGGTAGCGCGATCGCGAACCTGAACCTTCTCGCGTACACGCAGATTCTCGTCAACACGGCAGACAGCTCCGGTGGCGGCATCCTGGTCGCGGGCAATGCAGTGTTGAATGCAATGCAGCCAAATATCCAGATTCAATCCAACCATGCGCCGGGCGGCTACGGCGGCGGCATCGACGTGGTCGGTCCGGCAACTGCCAACATCGGCTCGCCCGATTCCGCTGCCGGTGTCAGTGTTCTGGACGGCAATACCGCAGCCTACGGCGGGGGCATTTCCATCAACGCCTCCGACAACGGTTATGCGCAAGCCCGTCTTTTCACAACCGACCCTTCCAGGCCGATCGGCATCACCAACAATATCGCTACCCATACCGGTGGCGGGATCTACGTGAAGCCGCGAACGAATGCCCCAGCCACGCTCAACGAGGCGCAAGTTTACGCATGGGACTATCGCATCGAGGGCAACATCGCGGTGGAAGGTGCGGCGATCTACGCCGACGTGGATCCAAGCATCGGCCAGACGCTGGGCGGCCAGGTTTGGCTGGGCAACACTCTCGTCGCGGGCGGGGGATTGCCGACTGACCTCGGTGCCGTCGCCTGCACGAATTCTGCTCTCTGCAACACGATCAACGACAACCAGACGACCGATACGACGCAGGGCTCGACGATATTGATCCAGGACGACGGTTATTTTGTCGCCAACCGGTTCTCCATGCGGCACAACAAGGCCGATCACGCCATCCGTATCGTGGGCCCGCCGGGGAACACGCAGATCTTCAACTGTTTGCTCGCCGAAAACACAACCCAGCACGAGCTGATCCAAGTGTCGGGTAGCGGCGCGATCACTTACATCAACTCGTGCACGCTCGCCAACAATGCAATCAGCGCGTCGCACGTGATCCATGCCGAGTCGAAACTGTCTCTCTCCGACATGATCATCGACGAACCCGGCACGCTTGCGCTGGACTATTCGGGCGATGCCGCAGACCTCGCGGTCAACTACGTCCTCTCCAACGACATCACCACGCTGTCGGGCGACGGCACGGGTGTGGCACTCGGAGCACCGACCTTCGTGGACCTGGCGGGCGGCGACTACCATCTGAAGGCCACCTCGCTCGGCGTCGATTTTGCGCCGACCAGCGACGCCTACTACGTGCAAAACGCCAGCGATCTCGATGGCAAGCCGCGCAATTTTGATCTTCCGCCCGCGGGCAACGTCTTTGGCACCCAGGAACTGGGTGTCTACGAACTGCAGAACCTGTTTCGCGAGTGCGGCGCCAGCGATTCGGTTTTCTGCGATGGCTACGATCATCCCTGAGTCGACTGGGTCCAGCAGGCGCGCATGTCGACGCTGCGCGCAATCGAATCGCCGCTGGTTTTTCGCGCTGTCCAAAACGAAGGCCGAACATCGTTCCCCTTGATGCCGGCACGCGCCGGCGCGATCGAGCAACGACCATGTATTCATGTCCCCGCGTGACGAAGCCGACATTCCCTGCGCTGACACTGCTGCTGATCCTGTTTGTCGCGCTACCGGCGGCGCACGCCACCACTTACACGGTTGGCGCTGCAGGCGGCGGCTGTGGCTATACGACGATCGCCGCGGCGATCAGCGCAGCCGAGGCGCAAACCAGCGGCAGCCGGCCGGTCATCTACATCGCCACCAACCAGTCGTACGCGGCGCAGGCGCTGTCCATTTCCGCCAAGAGCATGAGCCTTGTCGGCGGCGTTCCCGATTGCAGCCATCTCACATCGTCCGGCAATACGACCATCACCGGGCGCGCCGGGGCGGCCGTCATCACGATACGCAACATGGCGGCAGGTACGCAGTTCATCCTCTCGCACCTGACCGTCACCGGCGGCCACGGCAGCTCCGGCGGAGGCATTGACTACCTCGGAGCGGGTGCGATGAACATCGACAACTCATCGATTGTCAGCAATCAGGCTACCGATGGTGGTGGCATCCACTTCGGCGGCAATGGCACCACAGCGGCCGAATTGTATTTGCATTCGAATACGTTCGTGACCAACAACACGGCCAACGGTGGCAGCGGCGGCGGGCTGCGCGCCGACGGCAAGGCGAACGTGCACATCGACGACGACCAGATCTGGTTCTACAACAATCATGCGGATTCCGGTTCCGGCGGCGGTCTCGTAGTCGTCGGTCCCGCGTATGCGCATATCGGCTCGCCGGGTTACCAGATCGCCAGCTACGTCGGCGTGATCTACCAGAACAGGGCGCTAAACGGGGGTGGCGTCGCGGCGATTTCCGGAGCACAGGGCGTCGCCCAGGTCGACTTCTTCGCGACCGACCCGACTCATCCGGTGCGCGTCGAGCAGAACCGCGCCTACAGCAAGGGCGGTGGCGTTTTTCTGCTCCCCTACAGTCAATCGATTCCGATCTTTTTCGCCGACGCGGCGATCAACCTCGGCGGTGCGCAAATCGATGACAACGCGGCGCCAGACGGCAGCGCAGTGTACTCGAACTACGATGGCGGCCTCAGTGGCTACATCTACCTGTATGCAAAGCACTGTGCCGCGGGTATCGCGTGCAACAGCATGTCGAACAACCGAGCAGTCGACGCCAGCGACAACCCGACAGCGGGTTCGACACTGCTGATCCAACCCGGCGGCGTGCTGCAGGCTCATGAACTGACGATGCGCGGCAATCAGGGCCAGCACGCGATTCGCGTAGTGGACAGCCTCAACGCGCCGCTGATCCTGGACACATGCCTGCTTGCCGAAAATACGGTGACGGCCGAACTCGTCACGTTCGGCAATGCCGCGGCGACGATCAGCCAGTGCACGATCGCAGCCAACGCGATCAGCGGTTCGTCGGTGATATACGCCGAAACCGGATTCATGATGAGCAACAGCATCATCACGCAGGGCTCATTGTCTTCCCTGCACTATGTCGGCAGCGGCGCAGGCCGCACGATCGATTACGTGATGGCGCAGGAAACAGCGTCGCTGGGCCTCGGCGGCACGCACATCTTCAACGCCGATCCGTTATTCGTCGATGTGGGGAACGGCGACTTCCACTTGCGCGCGGATTCGGTCGCGATCGACGTTGCGCCGCCGGGAGCAGCCGGTGATCGCGATCTGGATAACCGACCGCGCGACGAGGACATGCCCAACGTTCCGAATCTCGACGGCGTCCGCGACCTCGGCGCGTATGAGCGCCAAGTGCACTCCTGTGCAAGCGACACAATTTTCTGCGATGGCTTCGACTCCAACTGACGGCACTCGATGTCGCGAGTATCAAGGGCCGTCGAAACCGTCCGCGAAGATATCGTCTGGTTCCGTCTGCAATTCGTAAGCTCCGATGTCCACAACGCCGAGCGCGACACGCGCATTGCCATCAAGGTCGAACACGCCATAGCCGCCGGGTGGTGCGGCGTAACCGGCGTTGTACAACGGCGTGCCTGACAGCAAGTGATGATTGGTCGCGCTGACGAAGTGCGGATTGAGACCCAGATTTCCGCTGCTGCCGGGGGCGGGTGTCACATTGAGTACATCAACATCATTGTTCAACATCAGCGGCATGATCGTGATGTTCTGCGCGAACTCATTGCCTCCATTTCCCCACAGGATATTGTTGGCCAGCGAGCTATGCGCGGCAGAGGAAGGGCTGAGAAAGAGCGCACCCGAAGACGAGGAGGTCGTGTCGAACGTGTTGTCGGCGATCGTGTTGTCGTTGATGTAGAAGGTCACGTCGGTGGCGCCTGCGCCAAGATCAATGGCGACGGGAGCACCCGCTGTGGACGAGCCATTGTTCGCGACGACGTTGTTGGTGAAGTAAAGCGGTCCAGTGACGGCATTGACATAGATCACACCGGCACTGGTGGCCCCCAGGTCGTTCAGCCTGAAGCGGCAATTGTCGACATGCACTTCGCCGTGCGAGCCTGCCTGGAAGGCTGGTACGCCAACCGTCGATCCGCCGTGCAGCACGGTGAAATAACGGACGACCACGCCCAGGCCGCTGAAGTCGACAACACTCAGCACATTCATATTCGCTTGGCCATCCAGGATGGTCAGCGCCGCATCCGGCGTCTGCGCCGCACATCCCGCGTCCCAGCCACCCTCGATATCCAGCGCGACAGTACCGGTGGTGCGATAGTAACGAAACCCATTCGTCGGCGAGAGATAGGTGCCGCTGCGCACCTTGATAGTGTTGGTCTCGCTGTTGTTGCTTGCCATATCCAGCGCCGTCTGCAGCGCGCCCGCATTGTTGACGCAGAACGTCGCAGCATATGCCGCGGGCGCGAGCATGAAGAATCCGGCGATCGTCAACGCGATGGTTTGATGGGAACGCATGATGTTTCTCCTCGCAATGACCTGTTCAATACCTGATGAAACGTCAGTCCAAGGGAAAACCGGGTGGCGTTGTCTGCAGCCTGCGCCCGATTGGTTGCGGACTCAACGGGTGATGTCATCAGCCAACGCCGGAAGCTTTGCTGTCAGCGTTGGGCTGCCGTGGTCGCTCACGCTGCGCTCGCACCCAGCGGCCAGCGCCACTCTCAATGCCGGCACTCCGCTGCAGTGCAGATTGCAGCGCGAGGCGGCAATCCGCTAGCGTTACGGGTTATCCCGTCCCAGAACAGCCCGTCGCGCGCCTATCGGCGCGATGGCCAGTCGTTTTGCTGCGCGCTTGACTGCATGCAGTTTCGAGGAAATCGAAGTGATCCAAACGCCCCAACATGCCGTCGTCAGCCCGGACAATCCCACGGCGACCTCGGTGACGCGCTTGATACCCATCGCTGCTGCGCTCGCACTCAGTTTCGCAGGCCCGACGTTGGCTGCGACGATCGCGGTGAATACCGCTACTGCCGCTGGCGCCTCAGGCAGTTGCACGATCGTGGCTGCCGCAACGTCGATCAATCAGGCCAGCCTCGTGGCGGGCTGCACCAACAGCGGCGGCGCGTTCGGCAGCGGCGACAAGATCGACCTTTCCGGATTCGCTTTGCCGACGACGATCGTCTTCCTGACCGGCATGCCGATGGCGAACGACTCGGCGCTGGTCTTGACCAAGCCGGCGACACTCCACGGCAAGCTGGACAGTAACGGCAAACCCATGGTCACGATCACGCGTACGAACGAGGGGCCGCTGAATGTCCGCTTGATCGACACAACAGCCAACCTGACGCTGTTTGGCCTGACACTGTTCAACGGTCGACCGGCCGGCGATGGGGGCGCGCTGCGCGGTGGATCGAACGCGAACCTGACCTTGATCAACTCCCTTGTCTACGGGAATTTCTCCGGCGGCAATGGTGGCGGCATCCATGCGCAAGCAGCGGTCACGCTGACCAACACCAGCGTCGATGACAATTTTGCCAGCGGTTCGGGCGGTGGCGTCAATGTGGCGGGGACGCAAGGTTCGGTCACGGCCACGGGCAGCACCATCAGCCGCAACACGTCCGACGGTACCGGCAACGGTGGCGGCATCAACGCAAAAACCGTGACGCTGACGAACTCGACCATCAGCGGCAATACGTCTGCGAGCAACGGCGGCGGAATCTACGCGCAGAATGCGACCCTCGCCTATTGCACCATCGCGGAAAACACCTTGAGCGGCGTGGGACTTGGCGCTGGCCTCGCCGTCGGACCGCTGCCAGCCAGCGCGTTCACCGCAACCGCAACCGTGTTGACCGACAACGCTCCCGGCAACGATATCGACAGCGCCGTCGACCAGACGCTGGGCGGCGGCCACAATCTGGCCAGTATCTACAGCCGCAATATCAGCGTGCCGGCCGACACCGTCGCCTGCGATGCCAAACTCGACTTGCTCGCGGACAACGGCGGGCCGACAGAGACACAGGCGTTGGCGCCTGGTTCGTGTGCGATCGATGCCGGGCCGACCTCCGCGCCCGGCGCTATCCCATCCGACCAGCGCGGCAATCTGTTTGAGCGTCGCTTCGGTAGCGCGACGGATATCGGCGCGTACGAATCGCAGACGAACGACCGGATTTTCTACAGCGGCTTCGAGTCGTAACTTCGGCATTGCATCGGGTTGCTCATGCAGCCCGTTGGCGGTCGCCCGCACCGATGACGGCGGCCGCAGCCCA
>JBDSNK010000166.1:0-13551 GCA_039915385.1 Dokdonella sp. | reverse complement strand
AATCGTATTCACTGGCATAGCCAGCTCACGGCTTGGTGGCTCGACGGCACCCTTCAAGCGATGGAGAACAATATCGACGACGCGCAGAGCCGTAGCTTCTGTTCGAGCCCGAACGCGGCAACAACGTGCGCATCGCAGATTGTTGGCGACCGGCTCTGCGCTGTAGTTCTTGTTTCAGATGGCTTGCTCGCGCTCTGCCATAGGTTCGTAGGGTCGCGTTGTCACGTCGCACGGCATCGTTCGATGCCACGACGAAGCTCAGCTCACCGCGACGCGCCGCGGCCGTGGCTTCCCGCCCCTGGTGCCGTGTCGGTTCGCGGGTCAGCGCTACGACGGCATCGAAGTCGCCGCGCCGTGCCGCGTCGCTCGACTGCTTGCGCAAGGAACGTGGATCCACCCGATCGCAATGTCCGTGTGCCGCCAATGCTTCGTTGATGCGAGCGGCCACGCCTGCACGCATGGCCTCTGCCTCCTTCGGTCCCGATTTCTGATCGTCCAGGATGCGAACCTTCGCGCCGAATCCTTCGGCGCCGGCAATTCGAGTGGACATGAGTAGGTGAACATGGACGTTGCGATCGTCGCTCTTCTTGTCGGGCGCATGGGTTGCCGCCAATACGGCCACACCGTAACGGTTCACGAGGTCCTGCCCGAGCTGGCGCGCGAGTCGGAGTTGTTCGGCCTGCGGGAGCTCGGCAGGGAGTGCCACGATGAGTTCGCGAGCCGTGCGCGCGTTGCGTCTCACCTCTGCAGCTTCAGCTCGGTTCCAAACGTTCTTGATGTCGAACGCCCATGGTGCCGCGGCGGGCGCCAGCATCGCGGCGTCCAGGACGCCCCGTTTCTTGGAGTAGGTGTGCGACTGGTCGGTGCGCACGTCGTGGAGGCGGACGCCCGCGCGATATGCAGCGGCGGCGACTGCGCTGTGGCCTTGAGAGCGGCTGACGAGCGAAAGGCGGGAGTAGTAGATGGCCATGGCAAATTCTCGACGCTTTACTCCACCGTATGAAACCGCTGCGGTAGCGCAAGGACCGCCGAAGATGCGCAGTGAAGATGCAGTATGCGCACCCGGTCTGGCTTGACATAATGCCGCCTAGGGCCCGCCAACATGCGTTTCTGTAAATGGAGAATCTCTGATGAGCAGCGCTTCCAATTCGCACCCTACAAAGCCAACAGACTCGGCATCTTCGGAACCGGACTCAACGTCTTCGACGCCAGACCCAGCGCCCCCTAAAGCGCCGGCCTCGCTGCCCCGCCCAATAGGAAAGAAAGTCAAGCGAGCGCCGGTTACCGTGAGTAAGGGCGACTGGGGCACAACAATCCAAAAGACGTCAACAGTCCTTCAACGGCCAGATCTAATTGACATCGATTTAACGGATGAAGATGAGTTCAGAGTGGTCCCACCCGACTCAGAACCCCTCGAAGCATTTTTCGGAAGTCTGAGTGAAGCAGAACCGACCTTCCTAGATTCAGAGGAGACCCTCGAAAAAGCGTTCAAAGGGAACAACAAAGACCGTCGGCAAACACCGAAAGCCTGAGATCTTGAGATCCCGGTCAGCCACGCTACCGCCCCGAAAGCTTCGATCAGTATTTTGTGGTCAGTCGCCTTTTTTAACCGACACATAGCTCGCAGTGCCGGCGTGCGTTGGTTCATTTGAGTCATTGCTCTCGGAGACGAGCGATAGCTTTGTACGTCGTTGCTCGATGCTTGCTTCGCGTTGGCGCGGACTCGTCGCAGTCGACGCGCGGGTTTTTTCTTTCGCCTTCGCCCGCCGCCTCTCTGCATCGTCAGCGAATACTTGGCCTACTGGGTATGCGTGCCGATAAGCAACCGTCCCAACTAGCTCTTGGTCAGTCTGGCGCCAACGCTCATCACACAGTTCGAGTGAACGATTGGCCTCATCTATTGCTACCTCTGCCGGCACACGATGCAACGCCGCGTGAAATGCTGCGAGCCAAAACTGTTTACGCGTCGGTTCACTCAATGACGGACGTGGGAAATCCAGGTTCATGGGGCGCTCCAGTGTGCGGAACCCCTGATCTAACAGATTGCGGCATCTTGGCAAGCCTACGCCTCCGGCGTGGGCGCCGGGGTCCGGGGCGAAGCTCCGGCGCAACGGCCCATGGGGCCGGCAAACCCCGAAGGGAGTTTGCGTCCTTGCGCTCTCACTCTTAGCGGTAACTTTCCCCGCTTTGCGCCCCCACTCGTTTCAGTGATTCGACAGATGCGCCCGGCTCGCACCTCCAAGCGATGAGGTACTCGCTCAAAGGACGCTCCGTGGTGTCCAAGACATCGTGCAATGTGACCTAGTTCACATTGATACGGACACGCTGACATGCGCACGCGATGGAGCGCAAAAAATGCTCTTGCTTGGCCATTGGGTTTTGATACCAAAGGTGTGTTCCCTCCACCACACCAAGGCAACCACCCTATGACGCCCTACCATCCGTACCATCGCGCTGTACTTCTTGAAGCGGGCTACGCCCTCGACCATTTGCTCTGGTCGTACCGATCTGAACTCGACCGAACTCCAACTTTCGCCATGAGCGCTGACGATATTTGTGCGAATGATTTCGCCACTCGGACTTCTTCGCTTTTGCGCTCACTGCTGGACGAAGACGGACGCAGACGCGGACCCAAACTTCAGTTCAAGCCGCCCTCTCCCGGCGATCATGCGTTCCGCTTGCGCGCCGCCATCGAGGCACGCCGAAAAATGCTCGCGGCTTCCTCGAAGAAAAACGAGCCCGTGACGGAATCGCCCCAACCAACGACGCCGGAGGATGAATTCGAACCGACCAACCATCAACCGCACGATGACCTCGATGAACCCGAGCGAGAGTCCGTTCGCAGCCGGAGGCGGCCGCGATGAGCGCACGTTCCGACAAGCTGACGCAACGACTCGCGCTAACAACGGAACGGCTCACCTCGCTGAAAGCCCAGCAGTTGGAGCGCGAACTCCGCACCGCATACGTGGCCAAGCAGCGGGCTCGGCGTGTAGAGCTGAGGCGGCGCCTCGACCTCGGGAAAGCGGTCCTTACCGCAGGCTGCGGTGAGTTCGCGATGGTCGAGGTGGTCGGACTTTTGCTTGATGCGAAGGAACGCGTTGGCCCGTCGCCGACAATGAGGCTGGCCATGCGAAAGAAGGGGCAGGACTGGCTCGCCGCCGTTCCACCAATGACTGGCGGAAGTCGGCCCTTGGAGGTATTTGCAAGAATGGAAGGCCCAGCAACGGAAAGAGATCCGCATTAGCTCTGTTTCGACGAAGCATTTCGGGGCGCCGCCGTAGCTGCGCACCACGGAAGCCTGGGGGCGTCTACGACGCCTCCAGGTGAGGACGTTTGAACCTGCGGCGACCCTTACGTTTTGTCCTCGACGGCTGCCTTGGGGGCATTTGTTTTTACCGATTGGATGCCGTTTTCTCGGCCTGACTCGGACTTGCACGGCTCGCTGGTGCCGATGACCTGACCGTTCGCAGCTTTCAGGTTGAACATCCGCTCGCCATTGGCTGCCTTCTTCCGTTCATAGCGCTCGTCCAATGGTGCGTTGGTGCGAACCGATTCGATGCCTTTCTCGGCACCGGTCTTGCCGTCGTAGCGCTGGCTGCTCAAGATCGGCTCGCCGTTTCCTGCCTGCAGATGAAAATGGAATTGCCCATTCGTCGTTTTCGGTGCGTCATGTCATGTCATGTCATGTCATGTCATGTCATGTCAGCAACATGCTCCGCTCCCTCGCATTTGCAGCAACAGCGGTGGGGCGCATCTCATTTGCGCAGCCGTAAGTCGGAGAGAAAGGGGCCTCCGGAGGACGGCGGTGGCGTTGTAGCTACACCCGCCCCCCGAGCGCCATCGACACGGTATCGCTTGCAGTCACCACAACGCGCACCTCCTCGGATCACATCACGTCGTTATTTTTCAATTTTACGAGCAATGTCGGGTCTGGGACGAACCATTCTCTCTCCCAGAGGTACGCGCGCTTCGAACCGTTCGCGCAATCCACCCAACTGATAATTCGTCCATATGGCCAACGGTCGGCTTCCCCGAGCCAGATGTCTTTCGACTGTACGCGGCTGGTGTTCGCCGTACATTCCCTGGGTGGCGCCGATCCGGGTCGCATTGCATCTTGCATTTCGATAAAGGCAAACCGACGCAAACGCCCCATATCGCTATTTGCCGCTGGAAAGTGCTTCTCAAATACGGCCTCAAACAACGCTCGGGTGACCCATTCTTGTGTTTCAAAGCCCAACCCTTTCAGCTCTCGACCAAGCTCTGAGTCTGGGTTGGCTAAGCTCCAGTTCTCGTATATCCAGCTACCCAGATCGATCGACTTCTCATCGCGCGTCAGAAAATCTGACTCCATTCCACTCTTGTTGAGGATTTTCTTCAGCACAGCTGGAGAGAGCATCTTCTCAAGCTCGGATGCGGCTTGCTTGACGTTGACAGGAACAAGGAAGCCTGACTTGCTGGACTTATCTATTGTCGGCCGGATATCTAGGTCCATAGGACTCTCATATTTCGTGCCGATGTGCACCACCACGTCCTTCGACGAGGCGCATGTCAAAGGCAACAATAGCCATGAAGCCAACGCGGCAACAACCATTCGGTTTCTTGTTGTATGCATGTCAGTGACTTCCCCACGGTGGTAAGCAAGGAGCGGCGCCGCACAGACTTTCACCTGCTCTGATGCGTGCGTTCGTATTGTTTTGGTTATTAAGTATTCTGATATCGCCAGCAGGCGATCTTAGTAAAAGGGGTATGCGAGCACTCTGCGTCGAGTCTGGGTTGGAGAAATGTTCCTCGTTCAGCTTAGGATCCGGCGCGTGAGTATGATTGAGATCGGCGATTGTCATATCGCTAGGCATCCTTGCAACGATGTCCCCCGTGAACGGTGCGTGGATGAGAATCATGTCTGAAAAGAAATACCGGATCTCTCCATTGATTGTCCTGGCACCAATGTAGCCCCAAAGCTCCTCACTACCGCTCGTAGCTTGGTACGCCTGTTCGTTCGTCATGTCTTGAGCGATGAGGGCATCTCGAAGATTTCTATAGCCATTTGGTTCATTGGCGCTCGAAATTCCAACAACGGGTTTGTTCGCTGCAAGTGCGCCGTTTTGGATTGCCTTGACTGCAGAGTGCACAAAGTTGTTGAAGAGCGATTGGAAGAGCGCGGTCTCGGCCCCGTTTGCGAACGTCCCGCCCGTTGCCTGTGAGACCGTACCGCCAACCACCGCACTGGCGATGACTTGCCCGGCCTCAGGCAAGCCCTCGATGGCCGGCGACGCTGCTTCAGTCGCCCCCGCTGCAAGGAATCCGCTCCCGAAGTTCCCACCCTGCATTTCGCTCAGCACGCCACCCGCAGCAGCGTGGGCAGCTACCTTCGCCCACTGTGCTCCTTGGGTCATTTCTGCGCTGCAACTCAAGCCGGTATCGTGCGCCCAGGCCTGATTGAATCCTGCACCGATACCCCAGAACACTGCTGCTGCAAACGCACCCCACAATCCGGCCTTTAGGCTGCCCGTCGACACATAAGCCGATAAGAAGCCCCCGGCAACGGCGACGGCGAAGGATGACCAATAAGCTCCTATCGCCCAATATTGCTGGCTTATCACGGACGCGACCACGATGATGATCAGGCCCACCCACTGGCGAAAACTCAGATAGCCACTCGGATCGGTCAGGCTGAGCGGGTTGTTCAACACATAGCTGTAACGATTGAGTCCTTGCGTCGCATCGGCGTCCGTCATCGGATCGGCTTGGATGAATCGGCCAAGGACCGGGTCGTACAGGCGCCCCTTCATGTGCACGAGGCCAACCGGGTCGAGCTGCTGATGGCCGGTGTAGCCCTGATAGGTGGTGCCTGTGTCGAAGCTCGCAGCGATTGCGGAGGGCAAAAGGCCCCAGCTTCCGGTGGGCGTGGCGTCCCGGCGCTGCCCCCACGCGTCAAAGCTCTGACGCTGCTGGACCGTGCCGGCCTGATTGGTGACCACATCCAGCGAGCCGAGGGCGTCGCGGAATAGATATGCATACTGCGGCGACGAGGTGCCGGTGGTGGTGATGATGAGATAGCCGCCGATGTTTCGCTTCGTCGTCGTAACCGTACCGCTCAAGCGGATCTCGACATTCCCTACGAAGTAGGTTGTGCCGGCCGTGCCGCTGCCGCCTCCGCCACCGCCACCGGGCAGCGGCGCACACGGAGTGGCGTCGAAGCCATTGCAGAAGATGCGGTCGGTTCCGCCGCCGCCCGAGACACCATCTACCCGCTTCCAGAGACTGCGATCCGGCGCGTACTTGAAGCTGATCGTGCTCGCACTCGGCGTGCCGGTCGTGGTGATCGACTCAGCCAAGTCATAGCCCGTGTAAGTAATCGTGCGCGTGCTGCCGCCAGCGTAAGTCGCAAGCGTCTGGTTGCCGTTGGCGTCGTAGCAATACTTCGCGCCGCCCATGCCCGTCACGGCATGCGGTCCCATGCTCTGGCTGCACCCGCTGACCATGCCGCCATAAGTCCACGTCTGCGTCGTTCCCGCGCTCTTGCTTTTCAGATTGCCGAGCTGGTCGTAACCGACCGTCAGCGGACTGCCTATCACCGTGCCGTTGACGGTCAATGTCACCGTCTGCAGGCGATCAAGCGTGTCGTAGGCGAAGTCTTCGCGCAGGTTGTAGCCGGTCGCATGGTTCCACCGGCTCATGAGATCGGTGTGGCGGTCGTAGGTGTAGTCCCATTTTTGCAGTGCGCCGCTGCCGGTATTGAGCGTCATCATCCGGCCGGTGTTGTCATCGTAGGTGCGCGTCGTGACCAAGGCGCTGCTTTGATGGAACTGCTCTTGGGCCACCTGCCCCCGAGCGCTCATCGCCTGCACTTCGTTGTAAAGCTGCCCATCGCTGCCCGTGGTCTGGCCCGCAGCTTCGCGGGTGCGAATCGGATAGCCGTCAGCGGAATACTCTGTCATCTCTCCGTTTGAGGCATTCGCATCCAAGTTCGGATCGAAGTGCTGGAATCCGCGTCCGACGGCGTCGTAGGTTTGGCGCTCGGTGTACGTCGTCCCGTCAAGGGTCGCGCCGACATTCATGCCACGGCCGATATCGTCGTAATTTACACTTCGGCTGAAGCCGCCGATTCCATTGGATTCTGTGTGCGGCAAACCGAGCAGAACGGTGCCGGCGGAGCCGGGGATGAGGTTGCCAGTACGCACTGCGGTGTCATATTCCCAGGCACTCGCCGGTTCCGAAACTTGGGATCCGCCCGACAAACGGGTCTCTGTGCGCAGGATCGCTCGACCCAGCGCATCGTACGCAAGTGTTCGGCTTTGCCCTTTCGCATCGGTCTGCAAAATCAATTCGCCGAGCGCGTTGTAATCGTAGATCCACGATCCCTTGTCCGGATCGGTCATGCTCGTCTTTCGACCGAGTCGGTCGTAGCGCATGGAGGTGGTGATGGTGACCCCCGCCGAGTCGCCATCGTTTGGCTTGCGCACAACACCGTTGATGCTGCCGACTGCGTCGCGTGAGTAGCTCACCTTAAGCCCGTTGGCATCAGTGACATCCGTTACTTCATCGCGCGCATTCTTGTTCTGCTTGGTCACGTAGTTGCGCGGATTAGTGAGGTCAGTTTCCAGCTCGGCGTACGCCATGGTGGTCTGACTGGTGCCGTTGACGGGCGTTTCCGGGTGGGTCACTTTCTTGGCACGACTGACCGCGTCGTAGTCAATTTGCGACAACGCAGGCGCCCCATGGAGCGGCGTGCCTGCACGATTGGTCGCACCTTGCACCACAGTCGGGTCCGCCGAAAAATACGGGACGGTGGTCGTCTTGACTCGGCCAGTATCATCGTAGGTCGTCGCGGTGCTCGACCATCGATCATTGCTGGTCGTACTTTGTTGGTAGATACGTGTCGTCTTCAGGACCTCGCGACCCAGCACGTCGAAATAGCTGTATGCCGTGGGCGCGACGTTGACGCCGGCGGCAACCGTGCCGGCGGCACCGCCGGTCTGGCCGGTCGTTACCGTGCTGTCCGCCGCAACGCGAAACGCAGCACCGATCGGGCAGTTCACACGGCCTGCTGCGGGCACGTCGGGACTCGTTGCGTCCTGACACCATCGATACGTCGTGCGCGAGAACGCACCTGTTCCGCTCGCGGAAAAATAGGCGCGACCAAACACACCGTAGGTGTAATTGGTCAGCAAGCCTGCCGAGCTGTAGCTATTGAGTGGGTCGCCAAATGGCGAACGCCGGACCACCAACGTGACACTGGATGGCGAACCGACCATCAGCGGAGCCATCGAACTTTGAATTTGAGCGCCGCCAACGTCGAAACCAGTAATCTCCGCGTAGTTCTCGTTGGTGTGGTTGCTCGCGCTCGCCGAATAAAACGGTGCGATGCCCGCCAAAAGGAACCGACCCTTGGTTTCGTATTGCCGTTTTGAGTAGCGCTGTATCTTGGTCGGAGAGCTTGACCACTGCTGCTGTTGAAAGCCGGAGAGGTTGAGGCACGAGGACCGATTCGTGAAATCCGAAGTGCTGCACACAACTTGCTGCACCCGATTGCCATCGCCATCGAGCAGATAGTCTGTCCGCAGACCCAGATGTTTGCGTACGTTGGCGTCGGCTTCCAGATCGTCGTACGGCCCCTGGATCTCAGATACGAGCAGACGCGTCGTCGCGTCATATTCGAAGCTTGCTCGGCGCGTGATGCTTGCAGCTCCCGCACGCGAACTGGTCACCGTACTGATGGACAACCGGCCCAGGCGCTTCGCTTGTGTGTCAAGGCTGCCGCTTCCGCAGTTCGCTATCGTAGGCGGAGAAGCGAGGCAACCGTAAATGCTGGTCGTGTTCTTCGTCTCGTCGGTGACGAGAGGCGCGCCGTGAGCACTGATGACGCTCGCTTGCGTTGCATTGCCGAAAGCGTCTTGAGTAAAGGAGCTATGCACGTCATGACTGAACGTGCCGGAACTGGAAACGTCGAACTTCTGCTCGTCGCTGTCGTACATGTAGGGATTGACAGGCTGTAAAGCAGCAGCGCTCCAACCCGGCACGGAGACGTAGTAGTTGAGGGCGTCGCTCAGCTTCTGTCCGTTGATGCCAATGGCTGCCGGTGGCGCGGCTGGTGGCAGGAAACAGCCGAGCGCGGGATTGGTACATGTATCGGCCAGCGCCGATGGGGCGAGTTCGACCACGGTGTGGTACGGCCGGCCGGTGAACGGAAAGTCCTGTCGGTACTCGGTCGTTGTCACCAGCAGGTTTGCAGTGTCCTGCGCTGGTTGCAGGTTTTCGGTCTGCACGGTCTTGAAGCCGAGGAAGCCACGCCCGCCGCCCTGCATGCGCGCGCCGCCATACCGATACAGCATGATGCTTTGCGCGGTCGTACTGGCGCTGGTCGGCGCGGACTGCGACGCAGAACGCACGACCCATAGGGGACCGAACACATCGAACACCGGCGCTCCACGTGCCCACGCTTGACTCGGTCCGTCGAAATATCGCGTATAGACCGAGCTATAGGTCAGTGGGACGTAGCCGATCTGATCAATCGCCCCAAGCCCGTTGGTGATCTTTGTCAGCAGGTCATTGCCTCCAAGTTGCGACTGGTTCGTCGCCACCGTTATCGCGCTGCTCGCATACCGCACGAGGTCGGGCATCCCGTCGCCCGTGACATCGATCAGAAACGTTAACGTGTTTGAAGGCTGCGCATCAGAAGTGGCGTTTCCCACGGCGACTTCCGCGCCGAAGCCGCCCGTGCCCCACAGGCGCGCCTTCAGTGCGCCAGCCGTCTGTGGATAGAATAGATCCAATCGGTGATCGCCGTTGATATCCAACAGTTGCACATGCGACACCAAGCTGGCATCGAGAATCAGACCGGTAGATTGTTCAGGCGCGAACCTTGCCGCGGTGGACGCTGGATCGGCCTTGCCGGTATTCAATCGGATCATGAACGTCTGATTGCTGGTGCCGTTCAATGTCTGATACACGGCGTCGGCGAGACCGTCGCCATTCACATCGACCAGCTGCACATCCCTGCCGTTGAGCGATACCGTGCCGGCCGCCGAGTTGATGGCGGTATCGACCGCAAAGCGCAAATGCCCCGAAGGCTGCAAACCGGCGTTGCGGTAGACGTACCAGAAGCGTCGGCACGGCGCCGTGACGGCGTCCGGACCGTCAGAACCCAGCGAGGAAACGAACGTCGCGCCGGTACTGGACACGAGCCGCCGTGACTTCAGATCACAACCGGAGTCAGGCGGATTGTCGCTGTTTTCATAGGTAGCTTTAAGCAGCAGATCGGTGGCGCCGTCACCATCGATATCGGCGGCCGGCGGATTGCCTGCATGCGTCGAATTGATGCCGACACCCACAAAGGTGTAGCCGGCGACGTTCGGCGGAAACTCGATATCGACGAGTGTGTCGCTGGCGGCAAACACGTAGGGAGTCGCGCCACTACCTTTTTTCAAGAAGCGGACGGCGGCATTGCTGTTGGCATCCGCATGCAGCAGATCGGGCAAGCCATCGCCGTCGAAGTCTGCCAATCGGCCATCGTCGGTGGGAAATGCAGCGATGCCCGTCGAGGTCGGGTGGGCCCCATCAAGTGTCCAGTTGCCGCTGCTCAGCACGGCGGGATAGATGACCCAAGCGCTGCCGGTCGACGCGATGACGTCATCGTGACCGTCGGCGTTGAAGTCGTAGACCGACCACAGGTTTTCGAAATGGTACGCGCCAAAATCCTGCCCACACGCAGGAAGACCCGTCGCCGGTGGGATCGGTGGTCGGGTGACGTACGCGCCCGTTCCTACCGGAGCTGCAAAGCCGGCGTCCGTCCGCATCGAGACCATCATCTGAAAGCGCGTGGCACCGCTTCCCGTGCTGTCGCAACTCCCGTCCTTCAACCACACCAGATCCTGGCGACCATCGCCATTGATGTCGGCGATCTTGTAGTCGACAGCAAAGTTCAAGGCGCTGCCGTAGGACGTTGAAACGGGAGCCGCCGTAAAACCTTGCGAGCTCGCCGCAGCGTTGTTCCAGGCGAACGTGGTCGACGGGTAGCACACTTCACCGCTGCCACCGGGCGCGCATTCCTTGATGGAGGTGAGCAGCGGCAGCTGGCTCGCCGTCGGCGTGGCATAGGCGAGGTGATACGTCCGAACCGTGGTCAGCGTGTCCGCGCCCGCGCCGCTGTTGAACGGACCTTGCACGGTGACTGTCGTCAACTGTTGGGTCAGCGCCAACTTCATCCCTGCGAGGTAGTCCACGCGCTGACCGGACGCCGGCATGGCGCCATAAGTGAAACTGACTTTGGCGTACGGTACTCGCGTATAGCCGGCCGTCGCCGAGAGGACATTGGCCAATGCGACCTTGCCGGTGTAATTGACCGCTTGGATCTCAAGCTCGCCGCTGGCTGTGCCTGGCTGTTGATAAATGAAGTCGATAACGTTGCCGGTCGCATCGGCAACCCGATCAAGCGCCCAAGTGAAGATCTGCGTCGTGTCCGCGGTACCTGCACCGTCGTTGCGAAGCAGCGCAGAGTTACCGACCAAGCCGTAGCGGTGCGTGCTGCCGTCTTTCGGTTGCACCGCCCAATAGGCATAGCCGGTGACGCCCGTCTTGCCGTAAGCACACACCCGCAGCGACGGATCGGTTTCCGAGCCGAACGCGTGCGAGGTACCGCCCGCGGGATCCGATGGGCACGATCCCGCTATTAAGTTCTGATCGATGAGCCGGACGCCGTCCAGGCAATAGGCGTCGTTCGTGGTGTCGCTGTCGAAATTGAGCGGCGCGAACGGACCAGCGCCATCCCCGTATTCGGGCGCCTTCTTGCAACGCGAGATGGCCGACAGGCCGCTGATCGCCCAACCAGGACCGAGTGGTCCATGGCTGCCGCGGTGGTGATAGTCGATCGACAGTTGCGGTGCGAAGCCAGCCGTGCCGGAAGGCACGTAGATCGGGATCGAGTAGCTGGCACCTCCGCCTTCATCAACGCGAAACACCCCGGGCGTGGCGCCGACGGAATCCGAAAGGGTATCGGCACTGGGCGTTGGCTCGCCATAGATCGGTGGCGGCGATGCTGGCACGCCATTTACGACGGCAGGTGTGCCGGAGGAGCCAGGGGGAACATCGATGCCTCCACCGACCAACTCTACGCTGGCACGCGTGGTGGGTGATCCGATGCCCGCCGCAACGACCAACGTGAGGACGGATACAAAAGCAACAAACCGACCCTGGCCGCGGCGCAGACGCCGCGAACCTACGCAATGATAACTCTGCATTTCCCCTCCTGAATCCCTTCAAGGTCGCATCAAGGCGCACTGCGTTTAACGCAACGCTTCCCGACTACGACCACCCTTGCCGGTTTGCTTCCGCAGCAGGCTAGCGCTCGGCGGATGCGCGTCAAACGCTACCACAAGGCTGCTTCATATGGAGTGCTGTGAGGAACGACACTTCGCTTGCTCATCTACTTGTGTTTGAAGGGTGGAATGGGGCTTGAGAAGCCACCGGCGCCGCTCGCGGACCTCGCGAGTGCGGGCGGGTCTGGAGTTTGGGTCTGCTCGTGTCGGCTGTATTCCTGTGGCGGGAGTGTTCGCTGCCGTTTCCCGCCGACCCTCATGGCGCGCACGTTCGCGACTTAGGTTGGTGAGCGTCGTGCTCTGGTTCCTGGCACTGTCGGCGGACGGCTGGCGGCGCGCTGTTCGCGTTCGTGCTGCCGTACGTCTGACAAAGAGAAAGGCGCCGCCGGAGAACGGCGGCGCCGTGGGTTAGACCCACCCGCGCTGCGCCATCGATGTGGTTCCTCTCGCGGATACAACGATGTGGTCGAGCACCCGCACGTCGACGAGTTCCAGCGCCTCGCGCAAGCGCGCGGTGATAGCGCGGTCTGCCACTGATGGCTCAGCGCTTCCGCTCGGGTGATTGTGGGAGAAAATCACTGCTGCAGCGTTCCACCGCAAGGCGTGCTTCACGACTTCTCGTGGGTAGACTGAAGCGCCATCGATGGTGCCGCGAAAGAGGCTCTCGACCGCCAAGACTGAATGCCGATTGTCGAGCCACACGGCGTGAAACTCTTCATGGGGAAGGTGCGCCAGGCGCATGCGCAGGAACTGCGCGCTAGCTTCGGGGCTGCCGAGGGAGCCCAATCGTTCGAGTCGAACACGAAGTATTTGTTCGGCCGTTGCCAGGATTTCCGCTTCTGTTTGCGGACCTTGAAACGTGTAGTGACCTAGGACGTCGCGGATGGCCATGTACTGCTCCCGTCGGCGCTCGGTATGGCGCCGTGGGAAACCGCCCGCATCGCCAATAGGCAGCGAGCGCATCCGAAGGGCCGGAACACGGAGAAGGACAGCGAAGCTGTTGCGCGCGCGGCTGGCGGTGCGACGGTATCCCGTAACAGGCGTTCTAACGGAGCCGATAGGAATGCTCCAGGCGCAAGTACGTCGATTGCCCAGTCATCAACGGTCATTCGAACGGCGGCCAAATGATGAGGTCGTACACGAAAACTTTCGCCTCACCTGCCGCTCCTTGAGCGGAGTTCTCGCGCGAATGGCGGAGCACAACAAGCAGCACGTGATGACCCTGGCAACCTTGCTC